>JAOQIN010000019.1 GCA_026134085.1 Candidatus Methanoxibalbensis ujae | reverse complement strand
AGAACAGACAATTTTTTATGTTTTACCAGAGCAGTATTGAGTTGCAAAAATTATCTGCAAAAATTATCAGAGTTTGCGAGCTTCGCCTAACAGCGGGTATGCAGTTCGCTTCACATCGCCCAAATTCGGCAGCCTAAATTCGGCAAAGCCGAAATTCGTATGTCCGCAATCCGTTATCGGAAATTGCGAGCCCTCCTAAAGGAATTAAATTTAAAAAATGAATTATTATGAGAAAGGAGGTCATCAAAATGAAATGGGAAAATACTTTAATGGCGTATGAGGAAGACATAAAAAGCAGGAGCTTCTGGGACTGGATAAAGGCACATACATCTTTTATGAAACCCTTGCATAGATATGAGGGAGTTCTGGAGTTGACTGAGCAGAAGATTAGATTTACAGGAAGAGATGTGAAAGAGAAAAAAGATTTCAGGTTGGAAGTTGAAATTGAGAAAATTACAGACATTCATTTTGGATTTGACGATGTGTTTACTAGATGGGAGGACAGAGGCGCTCCATGGAATAAACCCCTTAGAATTAAATACAAATCCGAAGAAGGAGAAAAGACAATCTATCTTTTTGCGAATTTTCATCACAAATATGGAATGAGGACTTCCGACAATAAAGAAGTTTTTGAAAAATTGAAATCACATTTGAAAGGAGAATGAGTATGGAGGATAAGGAGTATCAAGCGGGTGAGAGCACTCGCTTATATCACAACGCTTTTCTATTTGCTTTATTCGCTTTCATTTCTTGGTGTTTGGTACTTAAGGCATATTCCTGATCCGAGTGTGACCTTTGTCACTCACATTATTTGTTTATCTTTTTTGGCTCTTTACTTCATCTTCTTTATTTCATCTCATAGATGATAGCACTTGAAGGAACCATTGGAGCTACCCTCATTGCAAAATCAGAGTAAAGAAGGAAAACGGGGATTTGAGAGGTTGGGACTTCGGATTGTCGATGGACTTGTTTTTTATTTAGTGGGCATAATTCCGATAGCAATATCAAAAAGCAGAGATTGGGAGATAGAATAGCCAAAACCATTGTTCTAAGGAGTGATTGAGATGAGAAAAAGGGCGAGCTCGCAACTCTTCGCCACTTCGTGGCTGGGGCTCTTCTAAGCGAACCGGAGCTGAAATATTGATGCATGAGTCAAACTATAAAAGATGGGGCACATATCTTCTAAGAGAACTTCAAATGCAGCGTCGAGAGAAGTAAGAGCTAAAAACATTAAAGTTGGATATTATGTTCATCCTGAATATGGAAATATTAGACTTGGGATTTTCTGGGATAGTGGGTGGGTATAGAAGCTGATGAGTTTTCCTGGTAGAGAACATGGACTGGTGGAGGAGGAGCACTTCATGGTTGAAGAACCTTGGGAGGCAATTGAAAAAGGAGGGAAGCCACTTCAAAGGATCAAAAGGGCACAACTATAACGGCGGCCATCCTCCTCATTGGAAAGATAAAACTTTCAATTTACACATGAAATGATAAAAAAATAAAATATAGTCTGAGAGACATCCATCTTAATGCAGATAGTTTCGGTTCTTATCTCAGCTGGAATCTTATAGGGAGTGGACAGTTAGGGGTTGCCAATCCCGGCAATAGCAAATGCTGTTTGATAGTTGAGTGTGATGAAATTCGCGATGAATATATCACATACAGATATTGTTGATTCAGCAATTGCCGATCTATTTAAAGGGTCCGTAAGAGAACTCGCCAGTGGAACGTCATCTTAAATTTATTAAATTTAGACAAATACCTGAAAAGAGGAAGGAAACTGCGGAGGATGTTAAAAATCGCGAAAAAAACTATAGTTAAAGGATCAGTGTTTACTTCCGTAATAAGGCCGTTAGACTTCTCAGAGTGCCTGAGAATGAAACAGACAGAGAATGAAACAGACACACCTGCAATTTTGTGGAAATTAGAAGCTTTGGGATTCAAGCAATTTGCTGGGGAAGGGACCAGATTTAACAGTTCATTTCAAAGAAGACGAACGATCTGAGCCCGACGCTTCCTTCGAGGTTGAAAATATTTTTATTACAAACCACACGGACATATCCCTTCACTTTATCCCATATGGACCTTGGATCAAAGCTAAAAAATAAAAAATAGAAAAAAACATAGAAAAGATTCAAGTTTTGAGCACGATTGAGCGGCATTTCTGTCCGAATATATGTAAATACATAGATTCCATTTATATTGGAGATTTATATTGGAGATGATAAAGGTGATGAGGTGGAATAAACCAAGCGGGTATCACTTCGTTTCGCCCAAATCCCCGCTACGCTCGGACTTTATATACCTGCATACCAACAATGAGCATAGCACATATATAGGCTCTCATCTCCGGGTTCCCTGCCGATCTGTTCGGTGAATGGATTATCCGCACATACTGACAGACAGATTTAAGGTGACAGGGAAAGAGAACTGAGAATTTACTGGGTGCTTTTAAAAAGCTATCCCAACCTCAAGTTTCTGTCGTTTCCACTTTTGAGCAGGGCATTTGCGATTGTGATTGTGAAGTCTTCAATGCGTATTTTCCTTCCGAGCGCTGATACAGCGCAGTCAAAATGGATCCAGCATTTCGGGCAGGCGACCACCAATTTCTCAGCACCAGTCCTCTCAGCCTCATCAAGTCTCTGTGCCTGCATAACTCTCGCGACTGCTCCGCATGTGATCATTGAGCCAACACCGCAGCAGAGTCCTCTTTCCCTGTGATGCTCCATCTCCCTCACTTCAGCGATCATGCGTAGCAATTCACGCGGTTGCTCATAAATGCGAAGATGTCGCAATCTGCATGGATCATGATATGTGATGATGATGTCACTGCGCTTCTCCGCCGCTTTCTTTGCCACCGCTTCTGAGCGCTCAATGAGGAATTCAGATATGTGCATGCATTTGAATCCCATCTCTATTCCCTCTTCCGCTGCAAATCTTCTGTAATCTATCTCAAATGTCCGCAGACACTCAGCGCATGTGAATACAACGACCTTCGCACCGCTCTTTTTTATGGCTGCGATATTCGCACGCATGAGCTCCTTGAATCTCTCCTCATCACCTGCCCACAGAATGTCATGACCGCAGCAGCGCTCCTCCATGCTGATTGCGGGAACAACTCCAACTTCGTTGAGAAGACGAACTGCAGAACGCGCAATTTCCTCAAGGCGCAGCTCCTCACGCTCCGCATATATGCTGCTCAAAAGCGATAGGCAGCCTGCAAAATAATAAACATCTCCTTCCTCTGCAACTTTCGCATTATGACCGTGCAGCCACTTGAATCGGATATGCTCTCCTCTGCTCTCCCTCTTCTCTCTCTCCGCTGTCTCTGATTTTCCTTCACTCCCCTTCCCTATCTCAACAGCGGAAACCTTTCCATTTTCATAATGCGGCACATTTCCAGCGAGAAATGCGAATTTCCGCAGATTCTGCATGAATCCCACGAAATCAACACCATACGGGCATATTGCATTGCATACGCCGCATGAGACACATAACCATATCACATCCTCATCAAGCAGCTTTCTCGTCTGCTCCATCAGTGATATGCCCGCAATCTTTCTCGGACTGAAAAGCGGTTCAATCGCTGTCACAGGACATATGGCAGTGCACTCCCCACACTCCGCACACTTGTTCACGCCTCTCGCCACACCCTCAACGGCATATGAAACAGCGTGAACATCCATCAACGCAGCCCCTCTCCCAACGCTCAGCATGCAGCTCCGGCAGCGCAAACACCTATCAGACTCAGCCAGCGCGTCCTCCTCGCTTAATCCGAGGCATATCTCTGAGAAACCGCGGACACGCTCGTCAGCTGCGAGCACGGGCATCTCACGCCTGCTTTCTTTCCGAATCGCACCAAAAGACGCCTCAAGCCAGAGCTCGTTGCGGAAGTGTTGCTCCGCTTCTTCAGGCACCGCTGACACAGGCGTCGCACCTGCCACACCAGTCCCCGCGAAGACAGCCCCCACGCTCTCGTCAAAAACTTCAATCTTCCCCCTTGTCAGCATGCTGTGAATTGCTTCTGCCACACGATTGGCATCTGCAATTGCATCTATCGCAAACGCAGGACCTCTCACGCAGTCACCTCCTGCAAATATGTTTTTCACGCCTGTATATCCATTTTCATCTGTTTTTATGAACTTATCACGGGGGACTCCACTTCCGTTCAGGAAGCTGAGATCCGATTCCTGTCCTATGGCCGTTATAAATATATCAGCGTCAATCATGAACTCTGATCCCTTCACGGGAAAAGGTTTTCTTCTGCCTTTCTCATCTTTTTCTCCAAGTTTCATCCTTATAAGTTCTATTTTCTCAACTCTTCTCTCTCCTATTATGCGTATTGGATTTGCGAGAAAAATGAATTTCACTCCTTCTTCCTCTGCCTCTTTCACCTCCTCCTCTCTTGCGGGCATCTCCTCTCTGCTTCTCCTGTACACTATTGTGACATCACGAGCTCCAGCCCTGAGAGAGGTGCGGGCAACATCTATCGCAACATTTCCTCCGCCAACAACAACAACCCTCTTCCCATTCACAGGATTGATATTTCGTATGTTGAAATCTCTGAGAAAATCCACACCGTTGAAAACTCCTTCCTTATCCTCACCCTCTATTCCCATAACCCTGCTCCTATGTGCTCCAACAGAAACAAAAACAGCATCATATTCTTCGCATATCCTCCTGAACATCTCCTCATCAACATCAACTCCATATTCAATCTTCACTCTTCCATCGGTTTTTCGCCACAGATCTTCTATTTCCGCGTTCAGAACATCTCTCGGCAGCCTGTAAGGAGGGATTCCAGCGACGAGCATTCCTCCAGCAACTGGCAACCTCTCAAATATCCTGACTGAATGCCCTTTTTTCGCAAGCCTGTATGCTGCTGTGAGACCTGCAGGTCCTGCGCCGATAACCGCAACCCTCTTTCCGCTTTCTGCTCCACTTTCCGCTCTGCTTGCAGAGCCTTCAGAGATGTTTTCTGTCTTCTTTTGAGACTTATTGGACCTGCTGCTGAGATACATGTCCCCCACAAATCTTTTGAGCGCTGCAATAGCGACGGGTTCATCGTAAAACGCACGTCTGCACGCAATCTCACATGGATGGTAGCAGATACGCCCGATTGTAGCTGGCAGCGTTACTTTCTCCTGAATCAGCTCATAAGCATCCTCATAACGCCGCTCAGCGATCAGCTTTATGTAACCCCTAACATCACAACCCGCAGGGCACGCTGATATGCATCTCGGAATCTCACGGTCAATGGTGAGATCATCCATCTCAAAACGTTTGAAATACGCAAATCGCTCGGTCACCATATTACCACCATCATCACCATATTGCCATCATGTGAATGAACAGAAGAGAACAAGGAGAAATGAAGGAGAAAGAGAAAGAAAGGGGAGGAGATAGGGTGCTGCAGTCACTTCTCAACACCCTCAATTATGGGGCCTATGACATCCGGATATCCGACCGCCATTATATGGCATCCGGCACATGCCTTCTCCTTCTTTATCTCTTTGATAAATGACACGAAGTAATCCACATTGAACTCGTTTATCTTCTCTTTTCGCTTTTCCTTAGGCAGTTCTTTCAGTTTTGCAAACTTCTCCATGAATTCGCGAGGAACCGATACGCCGGGAACGAACTTATCAAAGAACTCAGCCTGTGCATATGTGCGAGGCGGAAATATACCTATGAGTGTCGGGACTCCGATGTGCTCTATCGCCCTCAAAAACCTGCGAGCGACCTCTGCATCAAACACCACCTGCGTCTGGAAGAAGTCAGCACCCGCCTCCGCCTTTCGCTCAAGCTTGAACACCTCCGCCTCAAGGGGCTCCATTCCGGGATTTCCCGCACCTCCCACGTTCAGCTCAGGACGAGGCCCATGTATTTCGTTTCCCCAGAGATCCTTACCTTCGTCAACAAGAGACCTCACAAGCCTTATCAGATTCGTTCCGTCAAGGTCAAATACAGGCTTTGCGCTCGGTGTTGTGCCTGTTTTCGTGTGGTCACCTGTGAGTGCGAGAATGTTCTTGAGACCGAGCGCTGCAGCACCCAGAATGTCAGAGATCAGTGCAAGCCTGTTCCTGTCCGCAGTCCGCAGCTGATATATCATCTCAAGACCTGTCTCCTTCTGAATGAGATATGATGCGACCAAACTGCTTATCGCAGAATCACTTCTCGGATTGTCCGTGACATTTGCGGCAACTATCCTCCCGGTTTCCTTAAGCGTCTTAGCCCAACTCACAACATCAGAAATATCTATACTGCGATGTGGCTCCAGTTCTCCTGTATATACAAACTCTCCGGCCTCTATCTTCTTCATCAACTCTGAAAATGCCTTCCTCTCTGCCATCTTCATATCACCTCTTCATACATTCATTCATACACATAACACATACCCACTCAACTCACGCTCACACTCACACACTCACACACACTCACACACACTCACATTCACACACCACACACATCAGCCTCTCACACATCCAAACGCTGCTCATATCCTGCGAGGAGGCACCCATATGCCGAAATCCGTCGGGTCCCTGAGTTTTCTGAAGAGGTCTGCCCTGCCCAGCATCCTCAGTCGTTCGAATATGAGATACCACGCACAATCGTTTTGCACTTCTTCCACAACCTCCCCCTTCCAGTCCTTTATCTGAACTGTAACCTCGCACTTTCCACCCACGCATCCTCCACACGGTCCGTTCATGAGTCCTTTTGCACACCTCGTGCGCGGGCATATTCCCCCTGTCTCGCCGAGAACACAGTCGCCACATGCACGACAGAGCTCATACATGCGCCCCTCTCTCTTCTCCTCGGCACCCATAAAAACGGTGTTCTGCGCCGGAAATGTCGGTATCTCAGGGAAAATTATGTTCATCACCTGAACACCTATGCCGCAGGCCATTGAAAGCATCGCATCAAATCCATCAGGCTTTACCCAGTTGGGAAGTCCTTCCTCACAGCACTGCCGGGAAACTGTTATGGCACTGCACTCAATCTGCTTCCCGCGCGCCTTTGACGCCATCTCTATAAGCGACGCATAGGTCTCCGCCTCTCTCAGCCCGCGCGGAGGTTGCACACAACCGTCACAGCCAACAACAAGCACCTTGCTGAAAGGCTCCAATAATTCCAGAATCTCATCCAAGGGCTTCTCCTTCGTTATAATCATGTTTCCCGCTTCTACTTCATCAAATAAAATTTTTGCTTTTTTTTCCGCATCCACTCGCCAACATCGGGTTCTCTCCACGCTCACCCAGCTGAACTTATCTTCAGCTTTTCAATTCAATACAATATGAAAAATGAAATGGCGAAAAAGAAAGTTGCGGTAATCAGAGGAGATGGCATCGGACCTGAGGTTGTGGATGCTGCAATGCGTGTGATAGAGGCTGTCGGAGGAGCAGACTATGCTGAATTCATCATGTGCGATGCCGGAGAGGGATGGTGGAGGTCGCAGGGATGCAGAGGAGACTCCCTGATACCCCATGACACATTTGAAATACTGGAGGAATCCGATGCATGCCTCAAAGGCCCTACGACAACGCCAGGCGGTGAGGGTTCGCCGAGGAGCGTTGCAGTCACGATAAGACAGCAATTCTCACTCTTCGCAAATGTGAGACCCATAAAAACATATAAAAATGTCAGCAATCCTCTCGCATTAAGCGATTTTGAATGCTTATGCGTGAGAGAAGCCACAGAAGGACTTTATTTCGGTCATGAATTAAAGCTCAGCGATGATGTTTTCATTGCTATTCGCAAAATAACTATGAGTGCATCCGTTAAAATAGCAGAGTTCGCATTCAATGAGGCCGAGAAAAGAAGTTGGGATGTCGTTGTGATACATAAAAGCAATATATTGAAGATGACATGCGGTATTTTTGTGAAATCAGCATATGAAGCACAGCGGAATCATCCTGATGTCGGATTGGAGGAAATACACATAGATAACATCGCACAACAGCTCATTAAAAATCCGCAACGGTTCAATCATAAGGTGCTTTTATCATCAAATCTGTTCATGGACATAATCAGTGAGGAGTGTTCTGCGCTCGCCGGCAGTATAGGCCTCATTCCTTCAGCCAACATAGGTGATAATTACGCGATGTTTGAGCCAGCTCATGGCTCTGCACCCAAATACGCAGGTCGTGATGTTGCAAATCCCACGGCGATGATCCTCGCAAGCGCCTGGCTGCTTGAATATCTTGGAGAAAACGAGAAGGCATCAAAAATAAGAAACGCAGTTGAAGCAGTGATCTCAGAAGGCAGGAAAATAACATACGACATTGGCGGCTCCGCAAAGACAAGCGAAATGACGGATGAGATCATCAGGAAAATTGAGGAGTCTCCCTGCGAGTGAGTTCGGAAGATGTCCTGAGCATAAAAAATGTCGCTATGTTGATCGTAGAGAACACTCCCCTCTTTTCCTGTGAACCGGCAATTATGCAGACGGAAGGGAGGGGAATTTGATTGATCATTTTGATTATTTTTGCGAATAATTGCAGCTGTCTGCCTTGCCTGTAGAAGAGCCGACGTCAGGTCCCTGTTGGGCATTGTTGGGCATCCTGGCATCCTCGAGAGCATTGTCGGTAGCTTGACTCTGCTCTGTATTGCCAAAAACCGAATCGTAAACTATCAATACTTTCATCGGGATATACCTCCAATCCGATTTGCCTCCTCTTTCGGGACAGCGCGCCCTAACTGGAAGAACCTTCGGGCGATCAGGATCTCCCATATCATCAAAAACGGGCAGACAGAAATGATTCCAAAGATGATGCCTATCTCTGGCACGTAAAAGCCCAATGCGATCACATTCGCCAGAATTCCAGTATAAGCAGTTGCTTTGCTGAAGATATTGCTCCGCAGCATGACAACCGAAATTATCAGAGGGGCTAAGGCCGCGAAGATGTAACTCAAATGAGAAGCAGTGCCCTTGGACATGGCAATCATAACCTCCCCTGCTGCCAGGAACATGGATTGCGAATCTGTTGTGGCAGCCGCGTATTGGTCGCTGAGGTAAAGCATTTCAAAGGCGGGTCTCGCTACGAAGGAAGCCACAATCCCCACCAAGCCGATGACCGTGGCGATGGCCATGAAAGATTCACTGACTTGTCTGAGGGCAGCGTAGAATGCGAGATATATCGGGATCGCAAGAGCATTGCTGACAATAATCAAGAGTTCAAAAGTCAGGAGCCCCAGAAGCTCGTTGTTCTGAAACAGGGTGAACCAGCCGATTGCAGTGGTTGGTGGCGGTGAGACAATGAAGACGATGATCTGGATCGGGATAATCACTAATGAGATCAGGGCAGCCACTCCTGCGACTCTGTAGAGCCAATTCCAGCGAGAATCTGCGGTTTCGACACCAATAAGCGGATTCAGTTTTAATTGCGACATCTGATTTTCCTCCTTATTGTTCGGTGATTCTTTACACTTTTTCAGCTTTAAGGTTTTTCTCGCTCATCCTTTCTGTCCTTCTTAAGCACAGCGTGCACTTGAGGCTCATTTGTCACAATGTATGATATGATACGAAGCATGGGCTCCGTGATACATCCCTTTATCGCAGATATTTGCCATAGGTATGTTGTCAAACCTCGTCTGCGAGGAGCATTATGAACGCTGTTACATCGCCGAGAATCTTTGGTTGAGGAACCTGCATTTTCATACTCCGCTCACTGCGAGCGGAGCTGTAATAAGCAGAATCAGCCGAAGCATTTCAAGTGGTTCCGAAAGTCAGTGGGTAAAGACCTGAATTGAAGTTGTAGAGGGCGAGAACAGATAAAAAAGTGAGAAGAAACGAGTAAGGGTGAAGAAAGATTTTGTGTTTTTCACACCATGAAAACCATACAATTGTTAAAAACCTCTGATCTCCAAATCAAGCGACTCGGGAAAGGAGTAACTCAAGTGCATCAATTTTCAGTAGAAGTTTCGGTGAGGTGCGGATTCATCTCCCTTAATCAATTTTTCCTCCCATCTTCTTTCATCTCAATGTGAGCCTGAAGATTTCAAAAATCAAAAATCAAAAATCAAAATCAACCTTTTCATTTATACAAATCAACCGCATACCTCTCTTTTCCATAAATATCGGTGGCGGACAAAACAAACAAACAAACAAACAAAAACAAACAAAAAAGAGAAAAGGAGGATATAGAGCAGAAAAAATAAAAAAGGGAGATGTGAGAAGTGTGGCTGCATTTAATGCACTATTTCTGCAAAAGCCACTCTTCTCGACACTTTTGTTATGCGTATTTTCACGCTCTCCCCTTTTCTTGCATTGGGCACAAACACAACAAAACCCTCTATTCTGGCTATGCCATCTCCTTCCCTGCCAACGCCCTCTATCCTCACATCGTATGTCTCACCGACGGAGACAGGGGCGAAGCTTACTCCTCTACTTCTCATCTCTCGCATATGCTATCTCCTTCTTCACATTTTGAGCGATGCAGAGAAGTAGTGGGCATGCCACTTCTCCTCCAACACCACTCCCTTCCTTCTTATCCATGAATATATAAATAGCTTCATGTCCCATCAAACCGTCTTATCACATCCTTTTTTGCATGAGGTCATGGCGTTAAGAGCAGACTTTCCCATGGTCTCTTCTCGGTTGTATGCCTGAAAATGTGAACATATGAACATAAAAACAGGAGTTTACACTGCACACTATAAAGCCAGCTCCGGTGTGGTGACAGCTTTCCTACTGAAACAATGAGTCGCAGCAATGTTTATGGCAGAGGGATTATTCCCTTCCCGGATGCAGCATCGCACTGGCATCTTTTTTACAACTGCACCACCGACCATGCGGAAGGCACATCTCTCACAGCACACCGCCTCTACCATACGAGCTCCTGACTTCGGAACATGCCGTTCACTTCTGCACATAACAAAGATGTTGCTGAGAAGGCTTATTCTGGAAGGCTTATTCCAACAGTGCAGATGAGGGTGTGTTGGTGGTTTAGTTTGGTCAATGGAATGTCAATGGAATCACACTCGTTTATCATTCGTCCCAAGCGCAACATTGGGAAAGGGATGAACTGGAGCATTGAGTGAGTTTTTAATTTCAGCCCGCTCAACAAGTGTGACTGAGTGTGACTGAACAGCAAGCTGAAAGATCAGAAAAATCAAAAAATTAAGAAGCGAAATTAAAACAGAGCTGAGGGAGAGATCCATGAAAGCTCTAAGAGGAGAAAAGAAATTTTCCTGTCAAAGAAGCTTGAGAAGTGATTGAGGTTTGAGAGGCAAACTCAGAATGCAGGCGTATGGAGCTTGACCTGGTTGGGATTTTTTTGGAATATATTTTTTTAAAATAATAGAAATAATATAATATAATATAAATGTTCAGCGTGCTGCCTTTGCAATTCTCTCTTTTTCCTCCTTTTTGTTTATTGCGAAGCACTTCATGTTTCTTGCAGCTGCGATTATCTCGTCTGCAAGGCACTCCTCTATGCTCTTTTTGCTCTTGAACGCGCAGTTCTGTGCGCCTTGAGCTATGAACATCAGTGCCTGATCTATCCTGCGCTGCGATGAGACATCAACAGCTTTAGGCACGATTATACCGCCGAAACGCAGCCTGACAGTGTCTTCCCGCGGTCCTGCATTCTGAATGGCATAAACAAGAATCTGGACGGGGTTCTCACCCGTCTTCTCATATATGATGTCAAATGCGTTCTTCACAATGTTGTAAGCCTTGAGCTTCTTTCCCGTGTTGTGCTCAGTTCGCATCATCTTGTTTATCAATCGCTCCACTATGCAAACTTTTGACTTCGCAAATTTCTGCTTCGCATATCTTCCTCCCGTATGCAGTGCGGATATCGGTGTCAAACTGATGTGCTTCGCAATACCTATGTCCTCAATGTGCACTTCTGAGATGTCCCATCTCCCGAAAACCTTGCGCGTCCACTCCCACGCCACAGCAGATGATTCCACAGCCACAGCCCGCATCACCTCTTTTGAATGTGAGATCACCTCATCACCTTCTCCTTCCTCCCCTTCACAAGCTCCTTCAGTGATATATCATTTACCGCTACAACCCTGTATCTCACACCGGAGAGGTCACCGTATGACCTCCCTTTCCTGCCTCCTATTCCCTCAATGAGAACTTCATCATGTTCATCTATGAACTTTATCGCGCCATCTCCCGGACAAAATGCGGTCACCTGCTTCCCGTTCTTTATCAACTGGACACGAACGCACTTTCTGATTGCTGAGTTGTGCGATATGAGCGTTTTTCCGTTTCTTCTCGTTATTATGAAACCGTTATCAGTCTCAACACACCACACAACACCGCTGTAATGTTCAACACGCCGGATCCCACCGACAGACCATGTTGATTTCTGTATGCTCACCGAATCATCCTCCAGAACCGCAGGAATTCCAGAGATTGTGCAAATGGCATGAAACATGTCAAGCAACTCACGGTCATCATGATTGAAACAGGAACAACCGTTCATCAGCATTTTCACAAACAGAATTCTCTGCTCAATATTCAGATCAAACACACGAGAGGCGGCATCCTCTCCCATCTCACAAATCCCACAAAAAATCTCACCACTCATGAAAAACTTCGCGAGTGCCTTTACCTCATCAACAAAGGCTCCACCATCATAAACGCCGCATCTCGGGAACATCGCCCTCCCCGGCATCATGCCAGCCTCTCGCACACACACATTTTTCATCACACTGAGAAGCATCCTGTGGTTCGGTGTCACCATGAAATCAAGCGTGTTGTCAAAACAGCATATCATCTCGCCATCGTATTTCTGAACAGTCTTCGCCAGTATTCTCTCCCTTTCCACCCTGTTTCTCACAGGATTATATGAGAATATCTCCTCATCATCCCTTATCTCGTCGTATCTCAGCCATCCTCTTGTTGTTAAGAGCTCAGTGGCTTCGTCAAAACAGTTGGGCTGCTTGGCCTCAATACCAACTTTCTCAATAACAATGCCACGAGCCATGTGCGCACCTTCAAGCGGATCGCTCTTCTTCTCCGCCTTGAGAACCTTACGAACATACTCCTCGCTCTTGTTCCTCCTGAATCGCTTCCTGTCCCGCTTCATCTTCCGCACAGCGAAGAGCCCGTTTCCCATGGCCATCACCTACTCCACTTCGCCATCCTCATGAAAATCTATCCCTCAACACAAATAAAATATGCAGCTACAATGGCAGCTACGATATAACAACATCATCAATATTTTGATTCCTCCTCAGCAACATTTTCACCTTCTTGATACGCTGCCCCCTCTTCCCTATCGCGATCCCCTTTTCCTTCTGCGGAACTTCAATATACACGCATTTCTTCCCGTTTTTCTCAAGAATTCTGACATTTTTAACACAAATATTTCCCATTATATTTGTGATAAACTCCATTATATCTGATGAATATTCAATAATTTCAATATTTTTGTTCAACAAACGCTTTATTTTCTTTATATTTGAGCCACCTTTGCCTATTGCACGGCCAATTTTTCCCTGCTCAACGACAATAATTATTTTATTCATCTCGTTGTCGACAATACAATCTTTCACTCTTGTGCCTGTGATGTCCTCAAATATGTTTATGTATCTGATGTTTTCCGTGTTCAATTTGAGTGTCATCGCTCACACCTCCTCTGTCAGCGATGCTGTTCCTCGTCCTCTCCGCTCAGGATGCGCATTATCCCTGATACCTCGTCCCTGTTCAGGATGCAGAGCGAAGCTATTGCGAAGGGCTTGCCACATGCAAATCCGAGCTCACGATGTCCTGCTGGATATTCGTAAAACAGCACATCATTCGGAGAACTCTCGCGTATCTTCTCACGAAGGGATTTGGGGCAGTTATTGGCAATTATCACCGCAGCAGCAGCGCCACTTTTCAATGCCTTGATCGTCGTCCTCGCACCTATCTTCACCACACCCCTCTTCACAGCATCCTTCAATTCCCTGTTCAACGCATCTATATCAAATCTTCCCGCCTGCATCTCACTTCACTCCCCCCTCTCCTTCCAGCACACTCATTTTATTTTCTTCTCCTCACATATCCCCCATTATCCATGATACGCATTTCCAATTCATCTATGATTGATGAGGTCAAATAAGATCAGGTTAAAATCAAAAATGATCCAACTGGAACTGCATTGTCTCCTTTTCCCTCTCTCTTCTCTTTTTTCATAATCCTGTCTCATCAGTTGCCGGTTTTTTTATCTTTCCCCTCTTTCGTATCAGCGATCTCGGGCGGTCTATCGGTGTTTTCACGGCTCATCGGAATTTTTGAAACGAGTTCTACTGCGCCAGTTCCAAGTCTTATGGGCTGTCCGACGATGACATTTTCGGTTATTCCGAGGAGTTCGTCCCGCTCACCTCTGAGTGCGGCTTCGAGCAGATGCTCAACTGTGACTTCAAACGCAGCCCTTGAGAGGACTGAAGCCTTTTCGCCAGCCAGACCGTGCCTGCCTATCTGCTTCACCTCTCCGTCCATCGTCATCGCATCTGCTATGAGCGAGATGTGTCTCGGGTCAACATCAAGATTCTGATCTTCAAGCGTGCTTATGATTTCCTCTATGATTGCATTGCGAGCAGCTTCTATGCCCAAAACATCTGCGATCTCAATTATGTTGCTCGTGGTGGTTCTTGTGGGATCAACGCCTTCAATACGCATCACCTTCTTCAATGCAGATCCCTCCGTGAAAAGTGTGTATTCACCGTCCTTATCTTTCCGCACGAGCACACGCTTTATCCCCTCTATTCCCTTTATGAGCATCTCCGATATCCTTCCTTCCAATCTCAGAAGCTCGTAATACGATTCCTCTTTTGGATATATCCTCAGAATATCCTCTCCTATTTTTTCCATGTTCACATCCATCTTCTGTATCTTCGCCTCTATGTCCTCCCTCTGAATGCGTAACTCAGCCAGCTTTTCACTTTTGAACACAACAAACACGCATTTCTCGTCAAGAGATATCTCGATCCTCGCGACATCCTTTATGCGGGTCTCCTCTATCTCCGCAGCTATCTCCTCAGCCTTCTCTCTTGAGCGCGCATATTCACCCCTCAGCTTTATGCTCATCGTTGGCGTTGATGGCTTCTTGCGTGCGTCCATGATTTCCATTATGCGCGGCAACCCCATCGTGACATAAAGCGCACCAACACCCGCATAGTGGAATGTCCGCATTGTGTTGTGTGTTATAATGCCGTCATGTGTCGTGAATGTCTCAAGACCATCCACGGATATGTCATACACACGATCAGAGGTGCGGCGGAAATCTATGCTCTCTATCTCATCCCATACAACATCCTCCTCATCACTGTCACACCCACAGTCGCCGGAGAAAACCGCCGCAAAAGATGACAGCGGGATCAAAAGCAGGTGATCCCCAGCGCTTTCACTTTTAAGCGTGAATATGCCAAACCTCGCAAGGAGCAGCGCGAAATCATCTCTTACACGCCTGTCATGAAATCTCACATTCACAACTGCATCTCCGCAGCCCTCACCGTCAGCTTCGTCAGATGCAGGATGCCCCGTCAGCGGAACTGCCGCGAAGAACCCGCGAAGAAATTCCTTTATGAAATCATCACTTCCATTCAACAGATCATCGTTCAAAAATGAAAATGCATATTCATTCTCCGCAAACATCCTGCCGAGCATATATGCGGTGCTGGCGTGCTCAACTTTCCGCTCCCGCTCAACGCAGCGCTTGCTTGCCTCTGGAGAGGTCTCTGGAGATGGACTGATTGCGCAATCACAATCGACAGCCAGGGGTGGCAATCTCCTGACCACGGGGATTCTTTCTCCGGGCTTCAGCATGCTCCCTGCTATCGGGAAAATGCGTCCTCCTTTTTTCGTGACGAATGAGTGATAAGGCGTGGCAGTTATCTCACGCCCGGATTTCGTCCTCAATCTCAGCAGTTCTCCGTCAAATTCATGTCTTATAACATATTTCACATTTTTCCATTTTAATTTTCCATCATTGTCAAGGCTGAGAACGAAGAAATTCTCATTCACATGGCATATCTCAGCTTCTCCCTCTACAACTGCACCGTATTTTGATATACAAGCGTCCACGAAATCGCCTATTCTCTCCGATCGCATCACACCTCTCTCAACGATGAGTATCCGCTCATCCCCCGGCAGCGACATCTGCGTTCCAGGCTCGCCGATTGACTGCGCGGCAACGATGCCGACTGCTTCGTTTGGCTCCACTTTCGCCTCCTCATACTCGGCCTCAGCACGCCTTACGATCCTCTCAAGCGCATCTCTCGTGAGCTTCTCCCTCACGGCCCTTAGCTTGCGCTTCAAAATCCTTCTCAACCGCTCGGGAAGATTGCTGCGAAGCAGTCTCTCCTCTATGTCGCTCGTCTTCACCTCGCCGTCTTCATGAATGTATCGCATCCGAATTATGTCAAGCGCTTCCTCCTCTCCAACAAACTCAAGCAGATCCTCCACCTCAAAATCCACATCCGTAACCGCAAAATCTGCGAGGTCTTTCAACTCTTCTGATGCCTGTGAATCACGATGATCCGATACATTCATCTCCTCCATATCAATATTCCACCTCTCCACCACTGCTGCGTCTCTTTCCCTCACACGCTATCTCGCCTTCTTATTTGCTATTTGCTACACACATCACCATTTACACATTCCTCAACTCACAGACGCAACTCGCACTTTCATTCTCATCGTACTCATTCACACTCACACTCACACATTCACGCACTCTCACCGCATACATGCTCGGCGGAGGATCCCTCACCATCTCATCATCTCCTGAGCATCTGCGGCTTCCACCTCCACCCCTGCCTCCGCTTCCGCTTTCGCTTTCGCTTCCGCTTCCGATTCGCGCATCACCTGACTTTCGTCTGATGATTCATGATTTGCGAGTACCTCCTCAACTATCTCGTCTATGTATCGCTCGTAGTAGCTTTTGGAGGGATCAACTCCGTCGTCTCCGTAATTGAACTGCACGATGATGCCTCTTGCCTCTCTCACAGTGCCGTCATATCTGACTGAGAGGTCTTGAAGTGCGTTTATGAGTCTTCGCTGGAAGTAACCGCTCTGTGAGGTTCTGACTGCCGTGTCGACGAGCGCTTCTCTTCCTCCTGCAGCGTGGAAGAAGTATTCAATAGGCGTGAGCCCGTCTTTGAAAGACGATTTGACGAATCCGTGTGCTTCAGCGCTGAGGTCCCCCTGTCTGAAGTGAGGCAGCGTCCTGTTTTGGTATCCCCTTTTTATACGCTCGCCTCTGATAGACTGCTGTCCGACGCATGCGCTCATCTGTGTGAGGTTCAGCATGGAACCGCGTGCACCGGATTTCGCCATAAGCACTGCTGGATTCTCAATGTCAAGATATCTTGATGCAACCTCCCCGGCGCCATCTCTCGCACTTCCGAGCTCCTGCATCACGAGCAGCTCAAGTGTCTCCTCCTCCGTCCTGCCCGGCAGCGGCTCGAGCTCTCCCATCTCATAGGCTTCCTGCAGAGACTTCACGCGCTCAATTGCCTCTCTGAGCACTTCCTCGGTGATGTAGTCCTTCGCCTCCTTGGGCAGGTCGCTGTCGTTTATGCCGTAGCTGAAGCCGTATTGCGTTATGATATTT
Organism: Candidatus Methanoxibalbensis ujae; assembly: GCA_026134085.1. Classification (GTDB taxonomy): domain Archaea; phylum Halobacteriota; class Syntropharchaeia; order Alkanophagales; family Methanospirareceae; genus Methanoxibalbensis; species Methanoxibalbensis ujae. The sequence continues at coordinate 15,348 of JAOQIN010000019.1, read as the reverse complement.
ATGGCGAGTTTCGTGAACTTGTTTATGAACTCCTTAGCAGCTGAGGGACCGTACTTCTTGTATATGCGCTCTATCAGAGCCCCCTTGAAAGAGCCAAGCGCCTTGTCATCTATCACACCTCTCAGCAGCTCTCCATTTCTTATGATGACATAGGAATCTCTGTCGCATTTGTCCTCTTTGCATGCCTCACCACGCTCATAGCACTTATCACAGAACTTCGCCCTGAAATTTGCATTCAGGTCTGGAGGCAATATAACGCTGAATATCTGCTTACCGGTCCAGAATGGCTTTCCACTTTCATCATAGCCGGCGGGAGGGGGGATCTCTGATATCTCTATACCCCGCAGAATCCTCAGCACCTCATCCCTGCTGAACCGCTTGAAACCTCTGGTGAGTATGAACATGCCTGTGATGTGGTCATGCAAGCCGCCTATGATCGGTCTGCCGAAGCGAGGAGATATTATGTTCGCCTGAACTTCCATCAATATTTTCGCTTCTCCTCTCGCCTCCTCAGTCTGTAGGACATGCAGATTCATCTCATCACCGTCAAAATCGGCGTTATATGGGGGGCATACTGCTGGATTGAGCCTGAATGTCCTTCCGGGCATCACACGCACATAATGTGCCATTATGCTCAGGCGATGAAGTGATGGCTGGCGATTGAAAAGGACGATGTCACCATCTCTCAGATGCCTCTCAACCCTCCAGCCGACATCAAGTTCAGCTGCAAGAGATTCGCAGTTCTTCTCAGTGACCTTGAGTTTCCTCCCATCAGGACGGCGCACATAGTTTGCACCGGGATGTCTCGGTCCTCTTCTCACCGTCTCACGCATGTCCTCAATGTTGCGCGGCGTCACATATACCGTGACTGTGAGCTCCTTCGCTATCGTCTCAGGAACGCCGACCTCGTCAATGCTTATGTTCGGATCCGGCGATATCACAGTTCTCGCTGAGAAGTTAACGCGCTTTCCCGAAAGGGAGCCTCTGAAGCGGCCTTCTTTCCCTTTGAGGCGCTGTGCAATTCCCTTAAGAGGTCTTCCGCTGCGATGCCTCGCTGGAGGCACACCTGGAATTTCATTGTCGAGGAATGTCGCAACATGATATTGCAGCAGTTCCCAGAGGTCCTCAATGATGAGTTGCGGCGCTCCCGCATCCTTGTTCTGAATGAGACGCTGGTTTATCCGAAGGATGTCAACGAGCTTATGCGTCAGGTCGTCCTCGCTTCGCTGCCCCGTCTCAAGTGTTATTGAGGGTCTTGCGGTCACAGGAGGCACTGGAAGCACAGTCAGAACCATCCATTCAGGACGCGCATTTTCAGGATCCATGCCGAGGAGCCGAACATCCTCATCAGGAATCCTCTCAAGGCGAGCTCTCACATCTGTTGGCATAAGACGGCGCTCTCCGCCTTCCTCGTCAACCTCATAATACGATGCGGGCTTCTCAAACCTTATGCGCAGCTGACGCTCGCCGCAGAAGGGGCATTCACTTTTCGCAGCCGCTCTGAAAACATCTTTCACAACATTCTCAAAATCCTCTATATCGCCGCCCGTCCTCTTTATCTTATCAAACTCCTCAATGAAACGCATCCTCTCAGATTCATCAAGCATGACACGCCCGCATGAGCGGCAGGTTGCGCTCAGCACCTTGTGTATCTTCTTGACAAATCCTATGTGTATGACAGGATATGCAAGCTCTATATGCCCGAAATGACCCGGACACTCCACCATGCGTCCGCCGCATGTCTTGCATCTCAACCCGGGATCTATCACCCCAAGCTTCTGACTCATCAGTCCGAGATCTATCGGAAAACCATCCTCATCATATGTGTCGGGCGTGATTATCTCAGAAACACTCATCTTCCTTATCTCTGTCGGACCAAGAATTCCGAATCTCACGCTTTTTATTCGCTTCAGCGTCATACCTCAACACACACCCCCTCGCTCACTTCTCACTTGGGCACTCATCATTTCGGCACTCATCTCTTTGGCACTCATCTCTTTGGCACTCATCACTTTGGCACTCATCACTTCGGCACTCTCCAATACTCATTCGTCACTCACCGACCCGTCACTCACCCACTGCCGTCACACCGCATCTTCAAGTTCAAGTCTCGGTGCAATACACATTGCTTTGAGCTCATCAAGAAGCAGTTTGAACGCATAGCTCATCTCAACAGGATATATATCAACATCAGATTCGCATATCGGGCAGTATGGCGAGCCCGTCCTGCTGTCATACGATGCTATCATTCCGCATTTCGCGCATACAAGTTCAACAACCTTGTCGGATTCATCAAGCAATCTGTCTTTAAGAGATATTGCGGCTCCGTATCCTATGAGGACATCTCGCTCCATCTCACCGAACCGCAAACCCCCCTCACGAGCCTTCCCCTCCGTCGGCTGTCTTGTGAGTATCTGCACAGGACCGCGTGCACGAGCCTGCATCTTAGCGGACACGAGATGATAGAGCTTCTGATAGAACACCACACCCGTGAATATGTCAGCAACTATGCGCTCACCTGTTATTCCGTTCCACATGACCTCCTTTCCCGTGTGCGAAAATCCAGCGCGCTTGAGTGCTTCCCTGAGCTCCCTCTCCTTCTCGCCTGAGAAAGCAGTTCCGTCTATGAGGCGCCCCTCCATCGCTCCAACCTTCCCTCCTATCATCTCAAGCACATGCCCCACTGTCATTCTTGATGGAATCGCATGCGGATTTATGATCATGTCAGGAACCATGCCGCTTTCAGTGAAAGGCATGTCCTCAGGCGGAAGTATGATTCCTGTCACTCCCTTCTGACCGTGTCTTGATGCGAATTTATCTCCTATTTCAGGTATCTTCTCCTCTCTCACACGAACTTTCACAAGTCTTCTGCCATTTGATGACTCCATGAGTATGACCTCATCGACTTTTCCCCCCTCTCCCGGTCTCACGCATATTGAGGTATCTCTGCGCTCAAGGGGACTTAGAAGCTCTGCTGTCTCCTCAAGGAATCTCGGAGGAGAAGTTTTTCCGATGAGAACATCATTTGAGGACACCTCTGTCTCGGGGTCTATGATTCCGTCCTCGTCAAGATGTTTATACGCCTCCTCCGGTCTCATACCGGTGACATCCCTGGGTATCTCAAACCTGTCCTCCTCTCCTCCCGGATATCTGCTTTCTTCCCCCTCATATGTGCGGAAGAAGTGGCTTCTTGCCATTCCGCGGTCAAGTGATGCGCGGTTCAATATCACTGCATCCTCCATGTTGTAGCCCTCATAGCACAGCACGGCGACAACATAGTTCTGACCTGCCGGTCTTCTCTCATATCCTATGAGATCAGCAGTTCTCGTCTTCACAATGGGCTTCTGCGGATAATGCAGAAGATGAAGTCTTGAGTCGGTGCGGTTTCGGTAATTCGCAACCGGAATGCCGAGAGACTGCTTCTCCATCGCACAGCCCATGGTGTTTCTCGGGGATGAGTTGTATTCGGGATACGGTATGAGCCCCGCGGGAATGCTCAATATGAGCAGAGGATCGATCTCGAGATGAGTGTGCTCCTCGCTCAACTCCTCCTCGTTTATTGCGATGAACGCGTTCTCCTCCTCCTCAGCATCAAGAAACTCAATCACTCCCTCCCGCACAAGGTCATCAAAATTCATCTCACCGCGCTTGAGACGCTCTATATGCTCTTCAGTGATGAGCATCTTGCCATTTTCAACAACAATGAGCGGTCTTCTTGCTCTTCCAGCATCTGAATTTATGATGATCTCACGACGGTCGTCGTAATATGCTATGTTCACCTGCGGTGATATATCTCCTCTCCGTCTTCTTTTCCTCAACTCCGATACAAACATCTCAGGCTCGGTCGTGAATCCGATGAGCTCACCGTTCACAAATATGCGCGCTCTCCTCCTGCGAGGTGCTCTATCAGGCGGTATGAAACCGATCTCATTGAGCACATGGATGAACTCCTCCTTTTCAACACCCACAGAGACCTCAACCATCTGAGAGAAATTCTTCACAAGACCACAGTTTGGACCTTCAGGCGTCTCTGTCGGACACAGGCGACCCCACTGCGTCGGATGCAGATCCCTCGCCTCAAAATGAGGCTGAGACCTTGAAAGAGGAGATACAACCCTGCGAAGATGAGATATCGTTGATATGTAGTTGCTGCGTTCCAAAAGCTGGGAGATTCCAACACGACCTCCAACCCAGCTTCCTGTTGCGATTGCATGCTTTATGCGCTCGGTCAGGACATCAGCCCTTATCGCAGTCGCTATCCTCAGCTCACGACCTCTTATGTGCGCGCGCTCAAGCTGATATCGCATATCCTTGACAAGCCTGCTGAAAGATACCCTGAAAATGTCCTCAATCAGATCTCCAGCAATCTTCAGCCGTTTGTTCGCATAATGGTCGCGATCATCCTCAGGTCTGCGACCGAGATAGAGCTCATAACATGCCTCAGCCATCCTTCCAAGGAAGTGCGCTTTTGAAATGCGGTCGTCAAGGTGGGGCAGCAGATACCTGTCGAGCACATAATTGAGGCGCCTGTTCCTGTATTCACGCGCCTGTCCGGGAGCCACCTTCCTCGCAAGCTTCTCAAGCGCATCCTCCATCGTCTTTACCTCGCTCCTCTCAACATTCTCCCACACATACTTCTGAATCTCAGGGTCGTCTGAAACAGCATGCACAATTTCCTCATCATCCCTCAGACCGAGCGCACGCGCAAGCATCACAAACTCAATTCTTCCCGAAACAGCCGGGAAGGACACCTCTATGATGCCTCTGCGCCCTATCTCAACACGAACAGGCACCCTGAATCCGTGCTTGACTGAGAAAACCTTCGCAACAACTATCTTGCCGCCGTATCTCTCCTCATAATTCACAAGGATGCGGTTGGGTGCAAGGTCCTCAAGCGTTATAAGCACATGCTCCGTGCCGTTCACAATGAAATAGCCGCCCGGATCAAGTGGATCCTCTCCGAGCATTGCAAGCTCTTCAGCAGATAAGCCATACAACGCACATCTGCACGACTTCACCATTATCGGTATCTCTCCTATCTGTATCTCCTCCTCCCCTATCTCCTCAATCACACCTCCTTCACCGCTCTCATCCAAAACCGCCTCAGCTGATTCCTCCTCTGAGTCTGATTCCTCTTCTGGGTCTGATTCTTCCTCTGAGTCTGATTCATCCTCCACCGGGCTCTCAGAGCCCTCAAAATTCTCGGAGTCGGAAGAATCCACAGATGGGAGGAGGATTTCCTCGTCTCTCTCAGTGCTGCCTTCTGTGTCAGGGAGCAAATCATCGGATTCCTCTTTCCGCTCCTCGCTCGTCAGGGTTGCTCCAATTTCATCCTCGTATTTCTTCACGAGCTTCATGCGCAGATGCATGGGCGCAGCATATGTGAGGTTGCGCAGCCTCGCCTCCATCGGGAGGATCATGTCATATGATCCGTCCGCCTCCCTCGCCCTCGGATATCCAACTCTGATCTCACCAAATCTCACGCATATTCTGTAATTCCCCTTCTCATCTTCTCCTGTTATCGCTGTCTCCAAAAGCGGCTGCTCGTTTATCACGCGCTGCAATCCCTTCTCTATGAACTCGTTGAAAGAGTCAAGATGATGTTGTGCAATGCTCTTATCCTTCAGATAAGCCTCAGATAATATCGCCCTGATATTCCTCATTATCCGCCATCACCTCATAAATCCACTGTCCTCATCACAAATTCCGCCCCATCACAAATTCGCCTCATCACAAAGCGAATTCACCTCGCGACCACGAGCCTGTAATACACACTCCTTCCGGCAGTCTTGCTGCGCCTCGTTATCTTCACAACATCCCCCTCCTTCGCACCGATCTCCTTTATGACCGGGTCAGTCACCTTTATGCGGGGCAGTTGGTCTTTCCCTATGCCGTATTTCCGCAGAAGCTCCTCCACCTCCGACTCACTCATCACCTCATGCTTCGGCACCCATTCATGCTCAAGAATAGATACTTTTCGCTTCATTGAAGCGGGCTCGACGGGATTTGAACCCGCGACCAACGGGTTAAAAGCCCGTTGCTCTACCTGTCTGAGCTACGAGCCCTTTTTCCTCCTTATCCCCGCGCTCCTTACCCCTTCTCTAAACGCTCACAATTTAAATACATTTCCCGCCCCGATCCGGCCCATAACTTCACCTTCTCGCACCCTTCTCTCTCTTCTCCTTCTCTCTGTTCTCTTGTCTCCCGCGCGCATTGTTGTCTTCGTTCACACTCAAAGCATTGTCAGCAGCGTATCTGATCACTCATTATCTCCATTATCCATTATCCATTATCTCCATTATAAAGATCCAGACATTCACAGCTTCAACACTTTTCTCGCAGTCTCTTCAGGATTTATCTCATATTCATACATAATTCTGCCTATATAATCATGATCTCTCACATTTTTCCTGCGCAAAGCATCCAGTATATCTGTTCTGCGCGCAAAATCCTCCGCCAGTTCTTCCTCATTCATTTCAAATCTGTTCATTATTTCAACAAACACCTTTGATTCACCTTTGAATGCGAACTCATCTGATGGTTTCCATAGGAAAAGCTCGTTTGCCTCTATGTTTCCTACGTCATAATCAACATCAACAACTTCAACAATCTGCACGCACTTTCTTCTCATTCGCTTTTCAGTTTCCCCCATCCTCCCAGCTGCGTGTGCTGCTCCACGCTCCGCGCTCCTCTTGGAAACGCTCACAATATTCAGGACGGGCACCACATCAATATGCCTCAGCATATCAATCGGAATTCCAAAATCTGATAATCGCTCAGCAATCGCTTCTGGACGGGATGCGTTCATCGTTGAAAGTGTGGGGACGCCGCTTGATACCGAATGAAAGAAAAGTCTCGCGGAACTCTCGCTGTTTATCTCGCCAATCACCACATAATCAGGGCGCTGCTTCATCGCCGCATTCAGTATCTCAGTATCCAGCGCCTTCATCTGCGCACGGAGCCCATGTCCGTTCAAAGTTGTGATGAATGATATGCAGTTTTTACGGTTGAAATCAAGTTCTCTCACATCTTCAACTGATATTATCCTGCGATTCGGCGGTATGAACATTGAAAGCGCACGGAGCATGCTCGTCTTTCCTGATGCAGGCTCGCCTATTATGATTATGTTGAAGCGATGTTGAACTGCCATCCAGAGATATGCAAGCATTTCAAGCGATAAAACACCATTCAACAGGTCTATCAGGGTTATATCATGATGCTTCCTTATCGCAACACACACTTTTCCACCCGCAGATGACAGGAGCATACGCCCGCCATCCGGCAGAGACATCCACGCTGCTTTCCCTCTTCTGCAGGAATCTATTAATCTCATGATCGTCGCACGCGTCTCATCATCCACTTCATCATCCACTTCATCACGGCACCAGCCGCTCATCGCTGAGCCTGATGATCGCATGTCAAACAGCATGCTCAATGATGAGTCCTCCCCGCTTTCACATTTTTCCCCATTGCTTTTCTTTCGCTCATCCGCCTCATCAACATCTTTATCAACATCACGATTCGCCTCCGTCCTCTCCCTCTCTGCAGCCCTGTCCGTCGCTGTTCTCCCATTCACGCGATTCTCCGCATGTGGCATTTCCACCGCGTTCACGAACTCTCTCATGAACCTCTCGGAGATGGCAGGCGCACGATGGCAACACGCCCTGACAAGCAGAAGAGCCAATTTTTCAGAATCAAAGTTCAAGTTCGTCCGTATACATCCATATTCACGATGAAACACGAAGACAGGCTCTCCCAACACTCCATATATGTCCTCAACATTTTCATCACGAAAAAGCACATCAAGGTCTCCATATCTCATGTTCCTCATAACAAAATACTCTATTTTTCCTCTTCGCCGCCTGTCATATCCCTCCATTTTTATTTTTTTTATAAAATCACAGCTCGCACCGCCTTTTTTCATCGCTCGTCTATTTTTCGCACGCTTCTCACTGCATGACTGCTTCTCAATGATCCACATTATATCGCTTACCACACGCTTTTCATCATCAGAAAGCTCAGCCTCAACCACATGATATATCGGAGGCGCCACTCTCTCTATCTCAACATACGCATAATGCTCGACAACAGCATATCGCTCCACCCTCATCATGCTCATCAAACACCCGCTATTCCCATTATCCTCATCAAACGCTTTCCTCACTGCGACCTCAGATCTGTCCCGACTGACGCCTCTGATCATGATATATCTCTATCTCATCCCCCATATCGGTTTTGATGTTTTCAATTGATAATGCCATTTTAAGTCATTTTTATCAATTTTCTCTTATTTTTCTGTTCTTCTCATCATTTTTAATATCACTTTAATATCAATTTGCTCATCTGCATTCATTTTTTGGCAGTGTGAAGAAGAATGTGCTGCCGTTTCCCGGAGTGCTTTTCACCCATATCTCACCGCCGAGCCGGCGAACCATCTTCCTGCACTGAGGCAGTCCAGCGCCACTGCTCACATACACATCATGCTCCGATGAGAAGCCTCCATGCTCATGCTTCCTTTTGAGCAGATATGAGAACTCAAATATCTCCGGCAGAACTTCTGGCGGTATTCCGACTCCGTTATCGCGCACACAGAACAGATAATCTTCAGCACGCTCCTCGCATCTCACCTCCACAAACGGTCTCGCATTTTTATTGTATATGATGCCATTGACAATAAGATTTGCAAGTATTTCACGGAGGAACAGCCTGCTCGTCTTGAGCGATAAGACATCAGAATTCAAAAAAATCTCAGCATTCTTTCTTATCAAAAGCCCCTTTATTCTATCTTTTATCTCCTCTATTATCTCTTTCAAACACACATCTTCGTATTCCACCTTCATGAAGCCAACTTTGCCTATTTTGATGAGCATATCTACAAGATTCCACATATTTTCGGTGTTTTTCTCAATTAACTTCAGATATTTCACCATTTCTTTCTTATCACTGTCCTCAATGATGATGTGGACGAGAGAGCGTATTGAGAAAAGTGGAGATTTCAGGTCATGTGAGATTATGTGAAGAATCTCCTCAAGCTCACGATTGAAATTTTCGAGCTCTCTGTTCTTTTTACGCAGCTCTTCCTCAGCTTTTTTCCTTTCAACAATGTTCTGCCACTCCCGCAGCACCCTCTCAGCGGTCCATGGCAGTGTTTTGAGATCTTCAATCCTCTTGGCCACATAATCCATGGCGCCTGACTTGAGGGAATGGACAGCAAGACGCTCAGAGCCGTATGCAGTTATTATTATGAGAGGGATACCATCATGGATACCATCATCCCGACTCCCACATTTCACGAGGTCAATACCATTTCCATCGGGAAGCAGATAATCGGCAATTATCAGTGATGGCTTACCATTCGTCTCGATCCACTTTAACGCCTCTTTTATACAGCTCACACGGTTGACCTGCCATGCAACACCGCAGGAATTTTCCTCAAATATCCTGCATATAAGCGCTGCATGTGCATCATTGTCTTCAACAAGCAATATCGTTCGTCTGTCTGAGCTCGCCGCTGTCACCACAGCCTCAGCGGCGACACCTGCCCCATCTCCCATCCACTCTCCCATCCAATCACCGCAGCCCGAGCACTCTGGCTCTCCTTTATCTGTATTTTCCCTCATTATTTCAATTTCTTCAGATATCACATATATATACTTTTTTATCATTTAAAGCAAAATTGCTTTATCCGAGCAATATTTCATTCAATCATCTATTTCTTCAAATGACAGAAACTCGGGACACATCATGATAAAAGTTCATAAGGCAGGCATAAAGATATGCGAACAACAATATAGAGGCGACACCATGCATGGCATAAGGAGAGGCTGGAGGCAGGGGGCACGTGATGTTGTCAAACAGATTCTGAAACTGACTGCATGTTCGGACCTCAGGCGGGGAGTCCTTTTGAATCTGATTGATGGAAAAAAATCGCTTCGTGAGTTGAGAGAAGCGCTCAACACAAGCTCAACCACAGTTCTTCATGCCATAAGAGAGCTTGAGCAGGCGAGAATCATATACAAGAATTCGCGTCGCATGTATGCCCTCACAAAAACAGGCGAGATACTCGCGAGAAGGATAGAGGAATTTATTGATGCGACGGATGTGCTCAAGAAACATGAGCGTTTCTGGGCTGAGCATGATCTGAGCGGCATACCTGAGAACCTGCTTGAGAAAATAGGATGGCTCAAAAAATCTGAAGTTGTGAGACTGGACGCTCTTGACATATCACGAAGAACATTTTACAATGTGCTGGAGCATGCAGAATGGGTTAAAGGTGCAACATCCGTGTTCTCATATGATTATCCCAATGTCTTTCTCAGACCAGCAGTGCGAGTTCCTGTTCAGCTCATATTAACGCGCGAGGTGCTGCGGAAATTGGAGAATCTCATGGGCGAAGATAATTTGAAGAATGTGTTGAGGAATTATAACGTGGATATATACATAACGGAAGAACATATAAAAGCGCCCTTTGTCGTCACGGACTCATATCTGTCACTCGGATTGTTCCTGACAGAGGGCGTCTTTGACTCAACAAGCGAGCTCATCAGCACAGATCAGAAGGCGATAAAATGGGCACTGCTGCTTTTCTCATATTACATGCGCAATGCACGAAAATACAAGCCGCTCGCAGATGCGTGAATTCAAGTGAGTCTGTATAATGCATGAGCAGCCGTGCGATTGATGCGAGAACGATAATATATCTGTTGCATCCTCATTTCCTTTTTCCCTTCAAATTTGAAAAATATTGTAAAAAGAATTTATTCCTGAAATTTTGCTCTATTTTGACAATATTAACAATGATAATCTATAAAAGCAGGAATTATAAAATAGTTTAATATATGATTAAAATGGATGATGAAGCTATAAATATGTGTGTTGGGAGGTATATGATATTCAACGCGATGTGTGCAAGATATGTTGAAGCGACGGGGGACGATCTGTTGAAAGTGACGGGGTGTTCTGACATAAGGCGGGGAGTCCTTTTGAATCTGATTGATGGAAAAAAATCGCTTCGTGAGTTGAGAGAAGCGCTCAACACAAGCTCAACCACAGTTCTTCATGCCATAAGAGAGCTTGAGCAGGCGAGAATCATATACAAGAATTCGCGTCGCATGTATGCCCTCACAAAAACAGGCGAGATACTCGCGAGAAGGATAGAGGAATTTATTGATGCGACGGATGTGCTCAAGAAACATGAGCGTTTCTGGGCTGAGCATGATCTGAGCGGCATACCTGAGAACCTGCTTGAGAAAATAGGATGGCTCAAAAAATCTGAAGTTGTGAGACTGGACGCTCTTGACATACTGAAAACCCACAAAATATATGTGAAGTATCTGCAGCAGGCTAAGTGGGTGAAGGGAGTATCTCCCATATTTGCTCCTGACTATCCATCAATATTCAAGGAGCTCCTGTCGCGTGGAGCACCAATACAGCTTGTGCTGACGAGAGAAGTGATGGAAAAAGTGTTGAGATATATCAGAAAAGAGGAGCTCAAAAGCGCAATTAAATCGTGCTGCATAGAACTTTATGTCATACACGATGTGAAAGTTGCGTTCACTGTTGCTGATACATTTCTATCACTCGGTCTATTCACAAAAGAAGGAGTATATGACACGACAAGTGACCTGATAAGTGTTGATCAGAAGGCAATACAGTGGGGAGTGTTGCTCTTTAATCACTATAAAGAGAGAGCAAAGAGATATGTGACCGAGTGCTGACGGGAGACGGGTGCCGATAAAATGATGGTGATAGCGATAGTGATAGCGATAGCGATAGTTAGTGTGAATCAGCGGCGCTCACTGTCATGTTCTCATCATTCAATGTGAAAGAGGAGAGAGCGCTCAATATTCTCATAAACTATCTACAGCATTTAAACTTTTTTTCAAAAAGTTTCCTAAAATTTTTAATATCTTCTTCAATTTTCCTTTCAATAAATGGAGCATTGAAAGTCTTATTTGCTCAATTACTCTACAATATATTTGCAATTGACATTATCATAGCATCTTCATTCGCTGTATACAGCATATATTCGCTGAACAAGCTTACTGATATAAAGGAGGACATGATCAATTCGCCTGACAGGGTTAAAATAATAGAGAAGAGGAAAAATATATTCACTACATCTGTCGTGATTTCTTTTTTTATTGCCATTGTTCTCGGGCTGTTGCGCAGTTTTTCGTGTGTTATGATATTGTTTTTCCCTCTTTTCTGTGGTGTCCTATACAGCATACGATTTCCCGGGATGCCTCGCCTGAAAGACATCACAGGCGTCAAGAACATCATCATAGCGCTCTCATGGGGTGTGGGCTCATCAATGCTCCCGGTGATTGTGATGGAGGAAATTCCATACATGAGGACAATGCTGCTTTTATATTTTTTCTCCGTGAAAAGCTTCATAAATTCGCTACTTTTTGATTTGAGAGACATAGAAGGCGACAGAATAAGCGGCGTGAGGACAATACCTGTTGTAATAGGAAGGCGAAAAACTGAAATTCTGCTTATTGTGCTGAATTCTACACTCGTTATATGGTTTTTATTTGTTTTTATAAATGGTATGTTTGGATATACACCCGTGTTAGCTTTCAGCATAATATATGGATACTGGTATATACTGCATTTCAGTCGCAGAAAGGATATAGGAATGTCAATAGATGTTCTCGTGGACGGTGAATGGATACCGGTTATCGCATTTGCTTTGCTGCTGTATATCATCTGAGCATCTGAGTCATCTGAGTGATTCTGTTTCCATCTGCCACGGATGTCTGTTCCATATGAGCCACCAGAATTTTATGTGTGCGATCACGCGTCTGAGTTTCTCAAAGTCAATCGGCTTCACAATGTAGCTGTTCGCATATGAGATGTATGTGCTCATAATATCGGCCTCCCTCTCAGATGTCGTGAGGACAACGACAGGGATCACCCGCAGGTCCTCAGAGCGCTTTATCTCAAGCAGCACCTCATGACCGTTCACACGCGGCAATCTCAGGTCAAGCAACACGAGATCGGGTCTCGGCACCTCAGCATATCTGCCGCGATGATAAAGAAAATCAAGCGCTTCAGCACCGTCTTTCACCCAATATATGCGATTTGCAACCCTCTCCTCCTCCAGCACACGCATTATATGCGTCGCATGCGCCTCATCATCCTCAACAAGCAATATAACAGCAGCCCTTCCAACAGGCTCCTCACTGCTCTCTTCTCTCCTGCCGGCCTCCCTTCTTTCCACATCTTTTTCCCTCTCTATCTTTCCGTCATTATCGTCGCCGTCATTATCGTCGTAATCATCGGAATAATCATCGGAAAGATCTCCTGCTGCATCATTATCTGCATCATCATTCATGTTATAAATCCTTTTTTAACATAAGAATTAAGAATAACTGTTGATTCAGCGAAATTAAAACATATATTAATTTTTCTTTTCATTATTTTGATCATATTTTGGCAGTGTGAATAGCACTGTGCATCCTTTTCCTTCTCCCTCAGATTCTATCCATATGCGCCCTTTGTGAACTTCAATTATCTTTTTTGCGATGGTGAGTCCCGCACCTGTTCCTTCTGTCCTGCGTTCAAGCCTGTAGAACATCTGAAATACCTTATCCACCTGATCCGCGGGTATTCCGATACCATTGTCCCTGACGAAGAAAACATATTCATGTTCGTCATCTGTGTAACCTATCTCAATTCTCGGATTTTTCTGTTCGCCCATGTATTTTATGCTGTTCTCAATTATATTTTGAAGCATTTCCTCAATTCTTACGCGGTCAACATGCACAACTGGAAATTCATCGGCGACTATCACATCTACTCCCCGCTCTTTTATTTTGGCATCAAGCAATTTGAGCACATCTTCAACAATCTCGCCGAAATTCACATGCTCATGGGGGTTTGCAACTCTTCCAATGCGTGACAGAGTGAGCAGATCATCAAGAAAAGCACTCAATTTTCGCACACCCTCCTCTATGATATCAAGATCAGCATACACACGGGCGAGATCACCTCTCTCCAGATCCTTTCGCAGCAGGCTCACAAAGCCCTCAATGGTTACGAGCGGAGAGCGGAGATCATGAGACACCGTGTATGAAAACCACTCAAGCTCCTCATTCTTCCTTCGCAGCTCCTTCTCAACCTCCTTGAACGCTGTGATGTTTCTTGATATCACTGTCACCGCGATCACATTTCCTTCAGAATCCTTCACAGGGCTCAATGTGCGCAGGAACCATCTTCCATACTCGTCACTGCTCGTCACATAGCTCAACGCATTGCCTGTTTTGAAAACATGACGCAGATTCCTCTCCATCTCCTCAGCCGAATAAGTGTTAAAAAACTCATAAAACTTCATTCCTATTATGTTATTTTTCATACCGGGTAATGACAGCATCTTCCTGTTCGCAAAAACACAGCGCATATCCCTGTCTATAAGATAGACATAAGCATCCATTGATTCAACAAGCGAGCGGTATCTCTCAGCAATTACCTCCTTTTCCTTTTTCATCCTGTAAAAAGAAGCTGCTTTTTTCACATTTACCACGATTTCTTCACAGTTGAAATTCTCAAGATACATGAATGCACCGTAGTTTAACGCATTTATCACATCATATTTTGTTGTTGAGCATGATGAAGATATCACAATCACATGCATCTCAGGATGCATTTGCTTCAGAGACTTGAGCACATTAAGACCGCCTGTGTTGAGATCAAGTATGCATATCGGGAAATATTTTGCTTTTGCCGCTTTCAATCCATCATCAGCATCTCTGAATGCGTGAACATCGTAACCACTGGCGCGCAATGCTGCTTCAATTTGCTCGCACATATCCCGGTCGTTTTCCATCAGAAGCACGGAAATTCCATCACACACATCTGCATCATGCTGCATTATTCCCACCCTGTTCCATTAATTTTTTGATCGTATATACATGCATATGCATATATTTTACAGTTGGAAGGGTGTGTGTGTTCTCAGGATTTCTTCTCAACCGCTACATGCAGGTTCACCATTTTGCTGAGTTCAGAACCATCCCACGCCTCAAAGCTGAGTATTGATGTGCCAGGGCAGCCTTATTCCATCTCTGACACCGTGAATAGAAATGTTCGTTAAGTCTTTTCTCTTATGACCGGGGGATATTTCCCTGCTGTTGCAGAACACCTCTGTTTAAGTAGTGTTGATGTATGATTGGGAGCTTTCGCTTCGTCAATGAGCTCGCACTTGATTGTCTTTGTTATCTCTGTTTCTCTCATTCTTCATACATAAAAGTATAAAAAATTGTTCTCTTTTGTGAGGGATACTTACCTTCAACCAATCGTATCTCTTTCTCCTGAATTCATACTATCTTCTGAATGCATTTGTTG
>JAOQIN010000018.1 GCA_026134085.1 Candidatus Methanoxibalbensis ujae | reverse complement strand
CTCTCTGGATCTTTTTCATGCAAACGACCGAGCATATAAATCGCATAAGCGACGCTGGATTTCCCTGTGGAATTTTTTCCAAAGAATATATTGATTTTTTCGCTTAATTCTATTTTTTCATCTGCTATGCATCTCCAATTTAATATCTTTAATTCCATTTCTACCACCTTATACTCCTCTCTCACACTGCTGTGATTCGGCGCTCATCTGTTCGGGATGTCGCCGAGCTATCTGCCTCATTAATAGAATGTTCAATTTAAAAAATTTTGCTGAAAGCTATCACAAACAACCCTCCTTTATGGATGCATTCTCGGCAACAATGAACTCTCCTGACAACCGTATTTAACCGATTAAAATCGTATGAAAACGATGGGATTCACAAAAGTAGATAACAGAATTCTTGAAAAATTGATCACATCGGATTTAGCGAAAAGGCAAATCAGGATAATTCTGCTGATTTTGAGGCTTTCTTCAGGATGCCAGAAAAACTATGCTCTGCTTGAAAGGAAAGATTTCAAGGTTGCAGGGATTGACAGGAGGCATGTGAAGCGAGAGATTGAGAAGATTTGCTCTTTAAAAATCTTAAATTTTGACAGTGAAAGGAAAATCTACTGGATAAACGATGCGAATGAGTGGAATGTTGAAGCAAAAGATATGTCAAAAGTCGTGAGAAAGGACCTGAATTTCTCACATTAGGGCGAATCTCGAGCAAAAAATGCGAAAGAGGTTTCACAAGAAATATGACAAATGATTGCTTGAAAGTCCCTTCAGAGAAAGAAAGGAGAAAATCTAAAGAAAACAATGAAAAAAAGAAAAAAATGAAGGAAAGAAAATTTCTTTCTTTATCAGTGAGTATTTCAGGAGAATTTCTTAAGCGATGAAGAGATAGATTTCAGAGCTTCTCAAGAGGTATGGGGAAAGGGCTGTGATGAGGGCGATTTCAATTGTTGAAAGAGGTAAAGAGAGGTCTTTTTCATATTTTCAGTTATTAGGGGGCTTTGATGATAAAAGAATGCCGGGAATTGAGGGATTAAAAGACATTTTGGAAAGGTATGAATTACAAGGCTACATCAAATTAGAGCTGTTCACGAGCTTAGGAAGAGGGGTTATATTGTGTTCAGGTCAGCAGGTTCAAAATCTCCTGATGTTGTTGTCATTTAAAGTTCAGAAATCTTTTTTTGAGGGTGAAAAGCGGAAAAAAGCATCTGAAAGAGGAGATAAGGAAGCTGAAGGAAATAACCGAAGTGTGTGAGGAAGCAGATATGGCTCTTTGGCAGGAGATTGGAGATTATTGAGTGCTGATTCCTTCTTGAAGCGAGCTTATTGGCTGGCTTCAGGGAGGAGAGTGAGCAAAAAAGATGGATATAGAGCCGCTAGTTGAGGAGCTGAAGAGGGTGAAGAGGGAGAAGGAGAGGAGACTTGACTTGGTCGTTGATTTCAGCAGGGTGAGAGCGGTCTTGAAGAGGGGCGAAGCTGAGGATACCATTCCACTTTTCGGAGAGCATTCCTTTCACCTGCGGCTGCACTTTCTGCGAGAAGGACATCCTGTTTGCGCAGAGGATTTCTAACATCTCACTGTAATGGAGCGCTGTTGTTTGTCCTGACGATTTCAACATTTCCCCATTTCGCGAGCACATCTCCGATTATCACAAGTGCGCCCCGAATGCCGTCTATGCCTCTGACGACATTGAATGCGCGCCTGACAGATGAAACATCGGATGTCGCATTGCACAGTGCGGTGGCGGCTGCATCTGCGAGTGAGGCGCCATCACTTATGACAGTTGCTGCATCTGCGTTTCCGAAGCTGATTGAATGCCCTACAGTTGCAGAAGATGTGCACACTCCTATGATTTTATCGCCAGACCTTATTCTTATGGCAATTTTACCTGAAAATGGGTTGTCATCACCCGCATAAATGCCAACAAGCACCTCTCTATCTGTGAGAATTGCAATATCTCCTCCGTTATCAACGATTGCGAATGATGCACCTTCATCCCTCATACGCTCAACCGCGAGCTCAGCAAGCGCTCCTGCAACTGCTGACATGGGTCCTATGTTGAATTTGTTCGCAGCGGAGACCATCCTCCTCACAACATCGGGCATCTCATCCCACTCACGCTCATCATATGTGTAGCGTTCAATCGTGATGAGAAAAAACGGATTCCGCTTGACATAGGACTCAAGATGCCTGCGATGCTCTATCAGCGCATCCTCGGCTGCTTCAACATGTCTTTCGTCCTCCGCTGTTATCCATACCGAGGTCTCCTTCAGGCGAAAATGCACACGCAGCACATCCATGCATAATATATATCGTCTCTGCATAAGAGTGGAAGCAGTGAATTTGATCTGTTTATTTATAGTTTCAATGATCAGATAGCTCAAATGCTCAGCCGCAAGTTCGGAATCTGTCCCTCAAAAGCCACAGAAGCCGAACCGCAAGAACAGCTTGAGTGCGGACTGCTCCACAATCGTTTGATTGAAGTGGCAAACAAAGCGATGAAGGAGGATGGTACAGGAGGCATTCACTTATCGAAGCTCAATAGACTGAGGCAGGAGAAGCTGTATAAATGCATCGTGTATCGTGAAGTGATGCGAAATGTTGTTTTGTAAGCTGTTTCGCAGGAGTATTATATTTCTGATTGTTCTCAGCATAATCAGCATAACAAGCACAGTTCTCAGCACAATGAGCACAGCGGCAGGCGAGGCGGAGGGCGTGTATGACATGCTGGAAAAATGTGATACTGCTCCCGACCCAGTTCCAGCGCTCACAGTCACCGGATATGAGACCGATCCCGAGGTTTTCATGACGGGAGATGTTGGAGTGCTCAGGATAACGCTTGAAAACGCACAGGATTCACCTGTGGATAAAAGGATAAACATGCTTGAAGAAAGCCATAATGATTACAAATTTGATATTGAAACCACAACAACATACTCAATGAATGCGCTGATAAGCGAAGCATACATAGTTGAGAGAGATTTCAAAGTTTACAACAGATATTCTGCGGCGGAAGTTGTCGGTCCCGGTAAGGAGACCGAGCTCGCCTTCAAGATAAAAGCTCCTGCGAGAGAGGGCATATACATGCTCAAGTTCATCGGTAAAGTGGAATGTGCAGATGACAGAGGATGCGGCAGGGACATCAGATACTGGGTTCCCGTGGTCGTCTGCGGTGATCCGCTTAGAATACTTGCAAAGCAAATCTCGCCGGAGGTCATAGAGGTTGAAGTTGTGAACAGAGGCATATGCGATGTGAGCTCAGTGTTTGTTGAGGTTGTCAGCGAGGAGAACATTGAAATAGCGGATCACAATAAAACAGTTTATATAGGCGATATCCCCGCGGGTAAGGCCGAAAAAGCACACTTTTACACGGATATAAAAGGCACCGGAATGATATGCTTCAAAGCAACATTCAAAAACGGCTTGAACAATCACGAAACAGAAAATCTATGCATCACAACAACAGCATCCAATTCGCCTTCCTCAGACATGAACACAAACATCGCAACAAACCCAAACATCGCAACAGACAGAAATCCAACGGATGCTGTTGATGGCATAACTGGCATAACCATTGATGACATCTTAACAGCAATAATCAATCTGATAAGGGCGCTGTCATGAGCGCGAATGCAGCAAGTGAACTACCCCGCCCTTACGGACGAGGCTTCTCCCGTTCCATCCTGACTTTGCATCAGGACTTCATCTGGGAGTTCAGGGGGTTCACAGCTCCCCCATCCCCTCTCTTTAAGGCATGGGCTATGTTTATTGTAGCATTCAAGTCTCTATTGTAGACCAGACCACATTTTGGACATCTAAATTCTCTTCCATTGACTTGGGCAACATGCCTGCATCTATAACATCTTTTTGAAGTATTCTTTGGGTTAACATATACTATGGGAATTCCCTCTAAATTAGCTTTGTATTCAATGTATTGCTGTAATTTTTGAAAGCTCCAAGTATGTAACCTTCTGTTTAGCTTAGCTGAACCGTTCATGTTCTCTCTAATTCCATCAAGCTTCTCCATAGCTATTACTGGTTTTTCGAACTGTTTAGCGTAGGCTATGATTTCATTTGCTATTATGTGCAGTTGTTGGTTTACTATTGTTTTCTCCTTATGACCAATCTGCTTAACCAAGTCCAATCTTTTCTTTCTCTGCAAATTCCTTCTGATGTGTGCATATTTTCCTCTAATTTCCCTTATCTTTGCTCCGCTCCAGAATTTACCCTTCATTGGTTTAGGATTTTGCTTGGAGATGGCAACAGCAGTAGCAACATTCCGCTCACCCAAATCTATACCAAGTTTCTGGTTCATCGATTAGCTCAACCTCTTTCCTAAGGACAAAATGAGCATACCACTCCCCGTTTCTCTTTAGCATTTCAACAGTGCAGAACTGCCACTTTCCTTGTAAGGTTTCTTCACTTTTGCTGTTTTTTACCGAAAACTGCAAAGTTACTCTCTCTTTACGATTATTAGAGTTAGCCAATAGGGAGTTAGCTTATTTGTTGTTTTAGCAAAAGCAACGCTTGTCAAAGCGGATTGAAATTCTCTTTAGCTTTGGTCTCTCAGTCTTAACCTTGCCTTCTTTCTTCTTTTCGTTGAAGCTCTTTAGGATTTCTACAGCTTTATCTCTTGCTGTCTGAATTAGGGCTGTGTTCAGGTTGAATAGTTGTTTTGCTTTTTCATAGGTGTTTCTGTGCAAGAATGTCTTTGATGTTGAATTGAGGCTAAGATGCAACTTCACAAGCTTAAAATATTCTTCCAAACAGTTCAGGGCTAAAACCTTCTTCCTGTTCGGTCTGAAAACCTTTCCTACCACAGTTAGTTGAACTTCCTTTCTCATGGGAACATCCCTAAGGCTTATTAGTTTCTAATTTAAACTTAACTACCCCCCACCTCCCTTTGCGTATCCCCTTACGCATGGGGTCTTGCAAGCAACGGGAAGATAAAACTCAAAATCTGCGAGGCATTTGTCTGCATACCGGGATTCCGAGTATATTCACCTCGCCGTTGAAAACATCTCTTGCGATCTCCGCACAACCTATGGCGGCACTGTTCTTTGAGACTTTGTGCACACGGCACTCATCCCATCCGGATTTCAGTATCTCGCTTATGCGTTTTCTCATCCATTCGCTCTCACCGACTGAGCCTGTAAGAAACACATGCGCCGCTTGCGGTGAGGAGTGCGTTTGCAGTGAGCGAAGGAAGACGAGTAGTGCTGATATTTCCATTGCAGCGAACAACGCAATTGTCTCAAAGGCTTTGTCTCTCTCAATTCCCCGCCTGAATCCGAACTTGCGGAGGACGCCTGCGTTTGAGAAGGCCTCGTTTGCGCTCATCCTGCCTCTCTCAACATCTCGCAGCAGCTGAAGGTCAAGTGGTCCGTGTATGAGTCCAGGAGCAAATATGCATGCGTCAATGGCACCTTTTATCCTGCCTTCCGCAACAGCAACTGAGACTGTGTTTGAGCTTATGTCAGCGAACACGAAATTCCTGTATCCTCTTTTGAATATGTGATATGCGACGCACACTTTATCGGGGCTTGCACCGTGTGACAGGAACCGCATTCGCCAGTCAACACATTCCAAATCAGCATGAATTCCAGGAATGAGGACAACAGGCATATCCGATGACCTGAAAGCATCAAACACACGAGTGCCGCCTCCCACCCGCTTTCCTGCCGCGGTTTCTTCCTCACGAAGCCCTCTCATAGGAACGGAGCGTATATCTGTTACATGAGAGATGCCGTCGCCCATTGAGTATGTGAGTGCCACCAGTCCCACATCATCAAATGATATGTTCAGCCCTTTCTCTATCGCATTCATGATTTCATGTGTGCTCATTCCCGCAGCATCTTCGCGTGAGAGCTCATAAACTGCCTCCCTCGCTCCTTCGGATATACACGCAAATCTGATACCCGTGGTGCCGTGGTCCACACCTATGAAAATCATCTCCTTCTCATCTAAACACGAATTAAACACAAAACTTAAACACAAACACATATCCAGGCGAAATCAGGAATCATGAGTTCCCGTATCGGCTGGGCGGATGGGCAGTATGAAAGGTCTGCCATCATGCTCGCCGACAATCGCTTCAACACCGTATACCTTTCTTATGTTTTCCTCAGTCAGCACATCCGAAGGATTTCCGACGGCAAAAATCTTGCCTGCATGCATCATTATGATGCGATCAACATATCTTGATGCGAGATTGAGATCGTGAACTGCCATAACAGCTGTTATACCGCGCTCCTTCACTATCTTACTTATTATGTTCATAACTTCAAGCTGATGTTTTATGTCAAGATTTGAAGTTGGCTCGTCCAGAATTAGAACTTCAGGCTCCTGAGCGAGAGCTCTCGCGATGAAAACCTTCTGCTGCTGACCTCCGCTGAGCTCTGTGATGTCTCGCATGGCAAGATCAACAATATTCAGCATTTCTATGGTCTCAAGCACCTTTTTTATGTCAATTTCGCCACATTTCCATCCCAAATGAGGTCTTCTCCCCATTAATATAGTATCAAAAACAGTATTGGGAAATATCTGATGTGTGCTTTGAGGAACATATCCCATTATCCTCGCCAATTCAATTCTGCTGAAATCTGATATATTCCTGCCATCTATCATAATAACGCCTTTTCTCACCTTTAAAATTCTGTTCATACACCTCAGAAGTGTTGATTTTCCCGCTCCGTTCGGTCCGATGATTCCGAGGATTTCTCCATCATTTACATCAAAGCTCACGCCTTCAAGCACTGGATTGCTTCCGTAGCTGAATTCAACATCTTTTATCCGCAGCTTCACCATTTCAGATCCCTCCCGTCCCGCATCAGCGATGTCCGCATCATCTCACCATCACCAATACTCCCTGCTTCTCCTGAGTATGAGGTAGAGGAAAAGCGGAACACCCATGAATGCTGTTATTATACCCACCGGAATTATGACAGGGGATATCACTATTTTCGCAACAGTATCTGCGGCGATGAGCAATGCTGCACCGAAGAGTCCCGATGCAGGAACGAGGAATCTGTTGTCAGCACCTATCACCATGCGGCATATATGCGGTGAGACGAGCCCTATGAAGCTTATAGGACCTGTAAAGCAGACGGTGCCGGCTGTGAGGAATGATGAAAGAAAGAAACATAACTGTCTCGTGCGTTCAACATCAACACCAAGGCTCTTCGCCACCTCATCTCCCGCACTCATCACATTCAGATCCCAGACTTTCAGCATGAGTACAGGAACACAAGGAAGAACAATAACAAATGATATGAGAATCTCACTCCAATTCGCACTCAAAGCGCCGAAAGACCACACAACA
The DNA here is from genome assembly GCA_026134085.1 of Candidatus Methanoxibalbensis ujae. Taxonomy (GTDB): domain Archaea; phylum Halobacteriota; class Syntropharchaeia; order Alkanophagales; family Methanospirareceae; genus Methanoxibalbensis; species Methanoxibalbensis ujae. The sequence goes on along the minus strand of JAOQIN010000018.1, from coordinate 26,399 downwards.
GTCTCTTTCACCTCCTCAGCAGGTGCAAAATATTTCAGAAGTTGAGTGAGCGCCATGAAAAGATAGGTTATTGCGATACCGGCAAGTATCATTGTCTCGGGAGTTGCGTTTTTCATTTTTGAAATTCCATATATGAGCGATGAAGATAATATTGCGAAGAAAAATGCATTCACAACAATCAGAAAACGCTCATCAGCAGCACGGACGATGCTCAAATTTATAATTATTGCAAGTGCAGCGCCGAAAACCGCAGCAGATGATATGCCGAGCGTGTAAGGCGATGCAAGAGGATTTCTCAATATTCCCTGCATCTCAGCACCCGCGATCCCGAGCGATATGCCCGCAATTACACCCATCACAATAGGCGGAAGCCTCTGCTGCCATATAACCCACTCCTTCACCATGTAATTTTCATCAAGAAACTGAATAAATGCGTAAATATTGTGAAAACGAAATATGATATCATGCATTCCCTGAAATATTATGGAGTATGCATCAATAAATGAAATATCGTAAGGACCAAGAGTCACAGACACTCCCGCCGTTATGAAAATGAGGAGAACTGATGCAACTATAAACGAGATTTTGCGACCTACAAACCGCTTGTATTCATCGCTCAACCGCTCCATCTCCTTTCTTATTGAGGCTGTCTCGTTGCCCATGCCCTCTCACCTCAGATGCACAGTTGAGCACAGTTGAGATTTCGTATTTAATAATTTGTTAAATATGTCGTCATTTAATTGTTATCAATTATCCCATTTCCGAATCTCACATCTGACAGCCGCCAGAGACCTCGTCACAATCACGCCTCTCGCACTGTCGTATTGCACCGCTTCTATGAGCCGGCTGACAGGCTGTTGATAACAAAGCTGCAAGCGCTTGGTTGACAACTGAGCTGCTGATAGGCAGCCGACATAAGCAGTATCGGATCCGCTCTGTGCTGCTGTGGTCATGTGTTTTGTCATGTGTTTGGTTTTTATCCTTCCCCTCGAACTAAAACGAAGAGCGGTGAATGTGGAGCAATGTGGAGCGTTGAGAATGCGGACGGCGAATTTCAGGGAGAATCGGAAATACGAAGAATGAAAAATAAAAGTCACATCGCAGACAGTTCATGCATTTGCCTGACGCGTATGTGATCTTCTCCCATCACTGTTACAGTTCCTCATCAGACTTACCACAGCTTACCACAGCCATCTATTTCTTTGCATGGCATCTCAAGGCTCAAGGCACAGGGAACAACTTCCGTCCAACCATCCTCCCCTGCTCCTGAAATGGAAATTATCCTCTGAATGTGATGTTGTTGAGCGATATTTGCTTCCCAAATTTGAAAATGAAAAGAAAAACGGAAGATGAGCTGCCTGTATGTTGAGGGCGTCCGCAAAGGCAAGGGAATGTCATGCTGAATGAGACAGTCGTTTAAGCGCACCGCAAAACGCAATGGAGGTCGCAGGACAAAGCTACATAAATCATTCTATTCCCACTGTTTTGAGGAGCTCCCTTAGAGCTTCCATGTTCTCCCTGTACTGCTGTCCGTGAAGAGGGGGGCAGTCTGAGAGCTTTCTCTGTCCTCTCACCATGGCCATGGCGAAGGCGAAACAGTTCGGAAGACCGCATTCTCCGCAGTTCGTCTTTGGGAGAAGATCAAGGATGTCCTTCGCTCTTAATGTCCTCTTCTCATAAACAGGAGTTATCTCATCCCTCCTCTCCCAGGTATTGTTAATCAGGTCTCTGAGCTCGTTCAAAGCGGACTCTCCTTCTTCAAGTGTGGGAACCTGAGCCAAATTTATAGCTCGTGGAAAGAGAGTGACAAGCATTCCTTTAAATCTGAAAGTCAGGCTCTTTCCATTGGGGTTATAAACAGCATCCCTTATTATTGCGTTGAGATAAGGAAGAACCTCACCGATGTCATCTGAAATCTCTGTCTTTATTCTTTTCCACTCGGGATTCACTATACAGGGAAGAATCTCCGTTATCCGCCACTCCCTGAGAAACATATCATCACCTTCTCATATTTTTATTATTGTTTTATTTAATAGAATATAGAATCTTTGATAAACCGCTGGCCTTCTGTTGGGGCGGGTTTTTCTCACCTCCCCTTTATTTAGATTAAATATATATGAATTTTGATTGCCAAGACGGTGGTGTGCAAGCTTAGTGCAGGCTTAAGATGACCGCAAATTTATACAGTCATTTAGAGATGCTTATCAGCGTCTGCACCACCTTGTTTACCCGAGCCAGAGGTTTAATCTGCAAACTTTGCTGTTTGTGCCAGAGACCGTGTGAGTAAGTCTTACCCGGTAAAAAGAAACAGCACAAGTTTGGACAGCCGTGGATCCGGACAGGAGGTTGTTCACTTTGCCCGGGAATGGAGAGTTTGGGGCATCTCTGCTATGGAAGAGTCCAGAATTGGCTGTTGGATCAGCGAGAGTTGCTCAAGAATCCTGTAAGGGATGCTGAGCCTGTCTATGAGAATTCTATCTGCACATCACTGTTCTTATCAAACTGAACCTCAAGTAAGTGTTGATATGGAATTAACAAGCTCTTGGCGACTTCCAATGTCTTCTCCGAGATAATTGGGCATAGTAGGCAACACTTCTGAAAGCTCAGAAGCTCCCAGTAATGGCTCTGGAATGGGGTTTTTCATATTGTTATTGTTGAGCCTGCAGAACAATTGAGCAATTCCGAGTGATGAATGGCTCTGCATTCGTGGAAGTCCCTGGCAGCTATCTCAAGTGACAAAATATCTCACGTGAAGAGCCTGTGATGTGGCCTGTGATGTGCTTGCGAAGGGTGCTTGCGTTGCGAAGGCGGAAATGCTGCTCAGCGACAGCTCACATTCAGAAGGAGCCGGGGCAGCTTCTCAGCGTTCGTCAGCGGTATGCGGAAGCCTATGGCTCACCGCTTCGGATGATTGAGGTGCCCGTCAACAGCGATATTGAGATTGATGCAGAATGTGCGGGTGAGGTGCTCGTTCAGCTCGTCAGACAATTCAATGTTGAAAAAGAAGATGTGACTGACCCTCTCAATAACAATCTGCTGCATGAGACACGAGCCGGCGATGCCTGTTGAAGCGGGGATATGATTACAGCGAAACAGTCACATTCCAGTTTCAGATAGCGATAAACACACTTATGAGTGCAACTATGATGACAATTTATTCCTCGATTCGCACCTTTATATTATACGCCTCTCACTCCGATATATCGTTCAGGGAATATGTGAAGTTCGCCCGCAAGAGCAAATTTTGGCGAGCGCAGGCGAGCCACCTCCTGTTAGACGAGGGAGATAGCCCTGATCAAAGGGGCGGAGAGTCGCGAGGGCACTTAAGGGCGGGCTGACTATTTGTTGATCTCATTTTCAATTGTCTCCTAAACTTTTCTTTTTGCTTCTTCCAATAGTTTGTCTTTTTTTTCTTGCTTTATGCGATCTTTCAACTTTTGATTCATCATCTTGGATTTTGCCGTTTTTAAGCGGTTGTTTCCGTTGATGTATGATCAGTCATTTAAGTGCAATGGCGATTATTATGGTGATTCCGTGCTGTTTTATAGTTTCTTTCCTGCGATACTTTCCCGCGACACTTCACAGCAAAGATAAGATGACAGTGAAGATAGCAGATGAGCAACTCATATAGTTGTAAGAAACCGAAAACATACCTCCTGCCTCCCCTTCTGTATCATCTCGCTTTCGCAAGAAAACTTGGCAGCAACGGAAAGTTTAAAAAATACATCTCAAAATTGAGGAGAGAGTAAAAATGGGAAAAATAGTAGCAGTACATTCTTTTAGAGGTGGAACAGGAAAATCAAATATAGTAGCAAACATAGCCACGTGCATCGCCTGCAAAGGCAAGCGCGTGGGCATTGTTGATACAGATATTCAATCGCCTGGAATACATGTGTTGTTTGGGTTTGAGCCAGAGAGCATGGGAAAGACGTTAAACGATTACCTGTGGGGAAAGTGCGGGATAGAAGAGGCGGCGAAGGACGTCACAAAGAACCTGGCTGGCGTTGAAGAGGCAGGGGGAAAAGTGTATCTTATTCCCTCAAGCATGAAGATGGGCGAGATAGCGAGGATATTAAAGGAGGGGTATGAGGTTTCGCTGCTGAACGACGGGTTTACAGAAGCAATCCGCGCGCTGAATCTGGACTTTTTGTTTATAGACACGCATCCGGGCATCGGAGAGGAGACCCTGCTATCGCTCGCAATAGCTGATATCTCGCTGATCATTCTGAGACCTGACAATCAGGACTACCAGGGGACAAGCGTTACATTAGAAGTTTGCAGGCGTTTGGAAGTGCCAAATCTGTTTCTGGTCATGAATAAAGTGCTCCAGACATACGATTTTGAAAAGGTGAAGCACGATATAGAAAATGTGTACAAATGTGACGTTGCAGGCGTTCTTCCGCAGTCCGATGATTTGATTGAGATCGGAAGTAAGGAAATCTTTTATCTCAACCATCGCGAGCATCCCTTCTCACAGGGAATCGAAGAAATTGCAGAGAGGATTCTCAACGTCTGAGATGTCAGAGGAAGAGAGAGAAAAGACGCAGCAGGGTTTATGGGCAAAGTTGGAGAAAAGAGCGAAGGAAGCGCAAGCACAGCAACCTGCTCAGGACCTCTGGACAACACTGCGCGAGAGACTGGATTTCTCCAAGTTCAAGCCGAAAGGTGTGAGCACCGTAGAAATCTCAAAGCAGCAATTCCGCGGTGAGGAAAGGTTCATTCTCCATAACACCAAAACTGATACCTATCTCCAACTGGATCCCCGCGGGTTCTTCCTCTGGAACCTGATGGATGGGAGGCATTCGATCACTGACCTTGCCATAGCCTACCTCAACAAATATGGCTCACCGCCGTTTGAACAGTTGAGCAGTCTGTTGACTCAGCTCAAAAGCAACGGATTCCTGGAGGAAAAGACGCCTGATCTCTATGGGCTCATCTGGAATCGCTTTGGTGCTAAGAGCTTCAGGTCTCAACTGGTACGCATGTGGAAAAAAGTATCCCAAGCTCAGATCAGCATTGATGCCGACAGATACTTCGATTGGATTTATCGTCACGGAGGCTGGCTTTTCTTCTCCCCTCCTGCCATGATACTTTTCATTATCCTCTCGGTGGTTGGTGTTCCCCTTTTCATCTGGGAATTCATTGGAGGTGACTATCCCCTCTTTCAAACCGCGGGTTCATACGGTCTGGGGATTCTCACCCTGATTTTGCTGAACATGGTAATCACTTTCATTCACGAACACGGTCATGGGCTCACAGTCAAATTTTACGGCAGGAAGATAATCAGCGGAGGCATCATGCTTTACTGGGGAAATCCATGCATGTTCGTTGACACGACGGATATGTGGTTGGGAACGCGGAAGCAGCGAATCGCTGTTTCCTGGGCGGGACCCTATGCGGGATTAATTATCGGTTCTGTATGTGCTGTTCTAATTGCCCTCTTCCCTTCGTCTGCGATGGCACCCCTCCTTTTCCAGGCTGCTTTCCTGGGCATGCTTAACGTCTTGATGAACATGAACCCTCTCCTTGAATGGGATGGATATTACATACTGGTGAATTATCTGGAAATTCCAGGCTTGCGAGCTAAATCGTTTGAGTTCATTAAAGGTCCCCTGTGGCAGAAGTTGAGCAGAAGAGAGAAGTTCAACCGCGAGGAGAAAATATTCACTGCATTCGGTATTATGGCGGCAATCTGGGCAGTAGTGGCTATTTTGTTACTGGTGGAGCTATGGCACAGCAACTTTCAGATGATGTTCAATTTATTGTGGAGCAACTGGATGGGTAAAGTAATTTTGACACTCATCGGTTTGATAATATTGATACCTCTTGTGGGTTCGATGAGTGTGAAAATCTGGAGTGGGGTGCGAGATGCCTGGAATGCAATCAGAAAGCGGAAGCAGTGCTGAGAATCGGATGCTTAAGGCGGAAGTCCATTGTTTTTATCGTGGGGGCTGGTATGCCCTTGATGTTCGTAGAATGCGCGTCTTTAACCTCTCACCTCTTGAAGCGGAAATACTTGCGCTGCCCGACAGGGAAATAGCAATGATGAAACTGAACCGGCAGTTCGTTCAGACAATCAGCAGTTTGGAGGAAAAAGGGTTGCTCGGGCGGGAACAACCGCCACCTGTGAAAAGAGATAAAAAAGATGTTTCACCTGAAATTGACACCCTTGAGCTCAACATCGCGCAGGACTGTAATCTGCGATGCAGATATTGTTTTCTTGAAAAGGGCTATACATCCGGTGGAAAGCGAGGAAAAATGTCGCCGGAGGTTGCGGAAGCGGCTGTTGATCTTCTCCTCCGTGAGTCACGCGAGAGCGAGACAATTTCCCTCATCTTCACAGGTGGCGAACCGTTACTGAACTTCAAAACGATAAAATCAGCAGTGGAATATGCTCAAGTTGAAGCAGAACGCAAGCGGAAGAAGGCAAAGTTCTTGATAGCCACCAACGGTACGCTATTCAACGACGATATTATCTCCTTCATCAAGGAGAACCAGATCGAAGTCCAGATCAGCCTGGATGGCGACAGGGAAACGCACGACAGGATGAGAGTATTCCCCGATGGCAGAGGCTCCTACGGGGTGATAAGTCGTTGGCTCCCCAAACTGCTCGAAGACTATGGAGAGAAGGTGGAATTACGGGCCACTCTTACCCCTCAGACGCCTGATCTTGTGGCTTCATTCAAACACCTGAGGCAGTGGGGTGCTGGCTATGTCAGAGTGAACCACGCGGGAGGAGTTGAAGCTGAATTCGGGCTCGCAGACAGCGATTACGAGCGCCTTAAGAGATCATATACGCAGTTAGCGCAGTTATTTCTTGAAGAAGCTCTGCGAGATGACATCTCCGCCAGAGGTCCTTTTTTGCGCTATATGCTAACGCTTTGCGCGGGGCACCGGCGCTCACATTTTTGCGGTGCTGCTGTAAACATGCTGGGTGTGTCGGCTGACGGTAAACTGTATCCCTGTGCGGATTTGGCGGGGAGGGAAAGCTGTGAAGTTGGCGATGTATGGAGGGGAGTGGACTGGCGGAAGCTGAGCTATTGGAGAGAAAGGCTGGGCGATGTTGACCGCATTCCTGCCTGTCGGAATTGCTGGGCTCGTTATCTATGCGCAGGGGGTTGTATTTCGATGGCAATCGAGACAAACGGCGACCCCTGGCAACCCAACCACTTCGAGTGCGAGCTCAACAGGCACATCATCGAGCTTTCCATCTGGCTCTATGCTGAGCTGCGTAGGCGTAATCCGGGAGTTTTTTTGCTGCTTCTTCCTCAGACTGAAGTCAATGCTTTCTGGAAAGGAGCTGCTCGGGAAAAGTGAACCGTGCGAGGATGCGAGAAATTAATAAATTTTTTAAAAAAATTTAAAAATTTTTAAAATCGGTTGGAGATTTTAAATACGGCAGTATGGTAACAAACTGACGATAAAAATGGCAACAAAAGAGGAGTTGAACAGGCTTGTGGGCAAGGTGCTATCTGACGAGGCTTTCAGAAAGGAGTTCATTGAAGACCCCGTGGCAGCTGCGAAGAAGGAGGGTATTGACCTGACTCCCGACCAGGCGGAAGTGCTCAAATCGATAGATACCGCGAGCATGAGTGAAGTGGTTGAGAAAGTGGCGAGTAAAACATGCGTGGCTCGCTACGGAGTATAAAAAAGCGTGCATCCTGAGCAGCCCGAAATAGTAGAAGCTGGAGTTGGGGGGTTAATTTTTTCCCCCTCCACTTTTGTGTTTGGAAAGGAAAAATGGCTACCAGAAGTTCGTATGATGTTATTGTGATTGGAGCTGGTCCTGCCGGTGCAACAGCAGGCTGTGAGCTGGCGCAGAGAGGTTTGGATGTCCTGATTATTGATAAGGAGAAGCTTCCTCGTGATAAAACCTGTGCCGGGCTGGTGTCAACAAAGGCGACTGAAATTATCAATTTTGACATAAGCCCACTGGTGGAACAGGTCATTTATAATATCACATTTAGTTTTGAGCTCGGCGAAGAGTTCACCGTGCATGGTCAGACGCCAGTGGGCTATACCGTAAGACGGGATAGATTTGATTATTTTCTTGCGATGAAGGCAGAGGAGGCAGGAGCTTCCATTGTTGATGGGGAAGAAGTCAAGAAATTGGAAATTTTATCAAATGAGGTGAAAATCTTCACAGCAAATCATACTTTTACCGCACCAATAATTATCGGAGCCGATGGCGCATACGGAATTACCGCGAGATCCGCAGGCTTGATGAGAGGGGTAGAGACAAGGATTGCGATGTCCGCAAATGTTAAAGCTCCACGAAATAAGGAAAATTTGGATTCGACAATCAAAATTGACTTCGGTGTGGTGACCGGGGGGTATGGCTGGGTCTTTCCAAGGAAAGAATACCTTTCCGTAGGTGCCGGAACTCATATGCAATTTGTAAGGGAGTTAAAGCCGTATGTTATGAAGCTTTTATCTTCCCTTGGACTGGAGAGCGCAAGCGTAGAAAGATTTAAGTCGCATCTACTGCCCTCTCGCAATCCCGAGGAGCCTATCCAGCGCGGAAGGATTCTTCTCCTGGGGGACAGCGCAGGGCTAACAGACCCCATGTGGGGAGAGGGGATTTATTATGCGATGAAAAGCGCTCAGCTTGCCGCACCCGTAGTGGAGAAGTGTCTCAAAGAGGGAGAGATAGATCTAAAACCCTACCAGGATGCGGTGGATAGTGAGATAATGCCCATGTTTAACAGCTCCCGCACACTCCTTTCTTTTTATTCTCACTTCCCACGCGTTTATTTTGATTTACTTAGAGGGAGGCAAAATGGTTGCTGAATTTATCGGCTACTCAGATTTTAAGGAAGACAGCGACTGGCTGGGAGCAAAATTCCGTGAATATGCACAAAATCTTCCTTCGCCACTCAGTGATCTGGGGAAAGAATTTTTTCATCGCCTGCCCTGGCATCCCTGTCCCTACACCGTGGTTCTTCCTTTTTGGGTGGGGGATATTTATGATCTTCCCAGGGATGTGATTCGTTCTGTTGCCCTGCCCGGATGCCTCGCATCATATTACGTCTTTCTTCAGGACAGGATAATGGATGAAAGCAGCGGAGATTGGAAAAAACTTTCGCCGTTTGGCATTGTTCTGTTTACGGAGATGATGAGGCAGTATCAGGAGCTCTTTCCCGCGGATTCTCCTTTCTGGAACTATCTGGAGCAATACATTACAGAATGGACGCAAAGCATTTCATGGGAAGAATCCTCTCACTGGGGCAAATTGCGTGACTACCGCGAGGAGGACCTCCTGTTAATTGCTCGCAAAGCAGCCGTGTCCAAATTATCTGCGATACCAGTAGCTCTTTTAGCGGGACATGAGGAAGCAGTCGAGCCACTCGCTCAGTTCGTTGACTACACTCAGGTCGTCTTTGATTTGATAGACCAGTTGCAGGACTGGCGTGATGACTTGCAAGCTCAACACTATGGATATTTGCTCACCAAAGTTATTCTCCGCGCTGGATGGTCTGATTCCACACCGCCGCCTGAGGATTTCGTCCTCAGGGCTTTTCTGTTCACTGATGCTCTGGAATCGGTTCTGCACACGGCAAAGAAATATGCTCGTCTGGCACGAGATCGTGGTGTTCGTCTTAAAGGGCGATACTTGATAGGCTATGCAGATCACCTGATTCAATGTTGTGAAGAGCTTTCAAACAGATGGAAGTCGGAAAAGGAGAAAGTACTCAGGGTTTTGTGATGAGGATGAAAATGTCATGTCACACGAATTCCGCTGCTTTTGGGCAGAAATAAAGAAGTCAAAACCAGGAGGTGGTGAGGAGCTTCAAATTCCAGTAGACCAACGGTAAACCTGTGAGGAGATGTGATTGTTACTGCTGAAATAAATCTGGACTTTTGGCAGATTATCAGGCAGATTATCACAGAGATTTATAAATCATCTATCTGCTCGATGCGAGCACCTTCTCAAAATGCAATCTCTCATGTTCATGCCTGTGCCAGTCCTGCTGCGCTTTTTCAGGCAATGCCAGCTTTTTCAGGCAATGCCAGCTTTTTCAGGCAATGCCAAACAGAGAGATATCTCAGTTGATCAAAGATCCGCTCTTCAATCAGAGTTCGCGGTCCTGTGGAGATTGTGAAGTCGGGGAGAAAATATGCCTATAAGTTTGCGTTGATAAGCGCATATTTAGCGGGGTGTGCTCTCCAATCTTATTCCAATCTTATCGCCGGTATCCAATCCGTGTATGTCTTTCCATTTGCATCTATGAACTTTGTGCAGTTTATCCATCCATTTGCCGTCCGCAGCGCAGGTTTGTGATGAATTTGTGGGTAGGAACCCGTGTGAATGATGTAGTTGTATGTAACATTTGCCTGCAAATCGAAAGGCACATTAAATTCTATGTAATTGCCTGCTCCCTGATAACCATTCCAGGTGCCATTTGCTATCTCTTCCCCCGTCGTTGCATTGTAGAAAGCGGCATATTCCGAATGCCCGCCTGTTCCCGGGCATGGATATGTGTAGAGTCTGGACACATTGTATATTGTCCTATCTGGTGTTATTGTTCCATAGTGTGTGCCAGATATGCTTGGATATGGATTTTCTGGCTGCCCTGTATCCCAGATGAGGTGCGGAACTTCTGCCCTCGCTCTTATTCCTATGTCCACATAACCGACACCGGGGATAAATGGTTTCTCAAATTGTGATCCATCACAACTCACGTAGCTCTCCCCCGAGAATGTAGCTATTGACGACCAGTTCAGCCATGACTCCCCACAGTAATCAATTGGTATTTGATAACCCGCTCCTGAAGTCGTTAATTTGAGCTGCACGATGAAGTCATCCCCTCTCTCCAGTTGCACCGGCGTATCAAGTGGTATTGAATAATATCCCGGTTCATTTGTGGTTCCTTGAGTGGTGCCGAGCGGGTCGCTGAAAGTGTAGTTATCTCCCAGGTCGTTCAATGTATCAAATATTTTGATCTCGTATGTCATCCCTGCATCTACTGCCCAGAAGTCAACTGCGGTCAGTATTGCGTCCTGCTCGGGTATAAAACGAACTGCTCCGTAAGCTGTGGTCGCGTTATAACCAAAGCCATAGAGCATCCAGCCGCATTCGTCGTGATAGAATATCTCGTCACCCGGGTTCTTGTAGCTCGCAATCGTGTTTGTGAAATCACCTATGTTTGCCGCGCCATAAGCCACCCAGGCGCATCCAGGATATGGTCCAGAAGCACCCCATGAGGTTCCCCAGCTGTTCTTTATCAGCCATGCCCCGGTTCCGTGTGAATGTCTCAGTGTGTCATTCCAGCCGATAATCAGTACGAGATGGTTTGGAGGTTCTGGCCCCCAGTATTCATAGACGCCACCACTGTAATTCAGAAATCCCGGATCACTCGCATACATGGTTGTCGCTACTGGTCCATAATTAAGTATGGCGTTTTTTATTGTGGCTATGGCTTCTTCGCTTTCGCCATTATACCCTGTGATTATCCTCCAGTTATCCACGTTTCTGAGTACAGTGCAATTTCGACATGCTTGCGGTTCCGCCGCGTATGGAGCGCATGTTTCATCTGCAGAGCCGTATTTGGTGAGGTAGTTTGTGCTCATAAGTGAATTCCCCTCCTCACAGAAATTGTGCCCTCCAGCACGAGACCAGATATTGCAGTCACCAACTTCCTGCTCAGAGAAATCAAACAGAATGGATTCGTTTTTTGCAACAGCAGATTCAAAGTTTGCTACTGCCCCGAAGATCCAACAGCTGCTACACCGGTGTGGCTCGTGCTGGTTCTTAACAGGAGTCACATATCCAAGCGCCATCGCATCGTAAGAAGAGGGCAGTGATTCGATTTCGGCTTCTATTTTTGTTTCAGGCATATGAGAAAAAAATCCGACATTTTCGGCTGGTGGTTCTTCAGGTGCTTTCAGTGGTTTGTAGCCGCAGAGAGCCTCTCTTTCCTCCGGTGAAAGATGGGTAATCCAGTTTTCAGCCACCGTATAATTATAGCCCTGCTCATAAATCCTCTGCTGAAGTCTCTCTATTCCCGTCTCTTCCATCGGTTCTGTATCCGATGGTTCTGATGCTATGCTTGATATTCCCACTTTGGCAGTAAATGCAGAAGCCGCCGCTGCTGTTATTATTCCCACACAAATCACCAATGCTATTTCCTTTTTCATCTTCTCTCTTTTTCACCTCCGCATATGGATAACTATGATGGATTATATAACCCCCACTCCTCCAACTTCATGGAATAAGTCAACGAAAACGAAGTTCTCCGTATTTACCAATTGCACGCCTATGATAGGATAGCATAATATCCACCATGTCGAAACGGAAGAGATCAACCTGTCCTGATGATGACGGACGGTCATGGGTCCATATCATGGTCTGCATTCTCGGTTATGTCCTCCTGAAGATGGGAAGTGTATGGGAGCGCATCTGTGATCCAAACAAGCTCACGCAGAATCTCAGCCAGAAGAATCTCTCTGGGTGTTGAAGGAGGTTCAGACATGGAAGGTCAAAACCTCACTCCCCTCCCGCGCTCCTCTATTTGGATAAAGGTATGATAAGGGTTACGATTGAGTCGATTGAGGACATCTCTTCTCTGTACGCTCCGAGAGGTCGGCATCGCAGGATACTCGTTCCTGACATCGGGTTTTTCTCCGATTGTGGCTATCCCCATTGTTTCCCCATTGATCTGCTCCTTCCCCATTCCTGCTCGAAGGAACAGCAGGCTGTGCGAAATACTGATAGGGTCTGGTGGAGCAATTCAATGTACAGCGCGGCAGTGTCAGTTTGCTTATATTGAGTTATATTGAGTTTGAATTAAAACTGCACTTAGCTTCTCCGCAACCTCTCCGGACCTGCTGTTTGGGATGGTGAGCCGGAGGTGATTTCAGAGATCCAGAAGAAAGTGGCGATAATGAAGTGAAGCTGAGCCATATAATATAAATAAAATAAATTCAACGCAATGAGATGAGAACATATAAGGCGGATACACCGGAAAATACAATTAAAAGAATTACGCAGATATTGAAAAACATGGATATTACAGTTCGCCAGGAGGAGTTGAAAAGTGTTGACGGAATTCTATTTTCCTGCTCTTATTCATTGGAAGGTATTAAAGCTCTGGCACAAAATGGAATAGGAACAAATAAGGAATTTGCGGTTGCAGGTGCTTTAGCGGAATTAATAGAGAGAATGCAAAATCTTATCATCTTTGACTCAAAAATCGGACTAAGCGAAACGGATATTCTTCGCATAATTCCGGATATGATAGAAATTGACAATTTAGATATGCTTTATTCAATTAATGATAACAAATGTGAACCAGATATTCGGCAAGTATGCGAAGAGTTGATAATAGATTCTTCTGGTCCCATATATGTGGATAAATTTTACGATGTTAAAAATGACACAGTGGTATTCTTACCACATCCAAATATGCTTTTAACTACCGGGAGCAATGGCATGTGCGCAGGCAATACACCGGCAGAAGCCATAGTAGCGGGAATATGTGAGATCCTGGAAAGGGAGGCGTTGAAACAGATCTATGCCGGGAACGTAATCCCTCCTACCATTCCCGATGAATACATAAAAAATTCACACAGTTACAAAATTATTGAAGCCTTAGCTGATAAAGACATCTCAATTACAGTAAAAGATTGTTCCTTAGGTCGTGATTTCCCGGTGGTGGGAGTAATAGCTGTGAATAAGGTTACAGGGCGGTATAAATTTTCGCTCGGTTCACATCCGGTCTTTGATTATGCCCTGGAGCATGCTCTTACCGAGTTATATCAGGGCTTCAGTGGAGATGAGATTTCTGAACTGGGCAAAGAACTGAGATTGGGAAAAGACCCATTTGCAGAACCGTGCACAGAAGTGGACATCAAAAGAACCGTTAATTATATTGCTCAATACAGTAGAGGTAAAGGAGAGATACCAGAGGGCATTTTTTATGGGAAACCAACCTATGAATTCAAACCATGGAGCGCTTTTGAGGATTCATCATCCTACGAGGAAGACCTCAAAATCTTCAGGGAACTCATTATTTCCAGCGGTTCCAATATATTTGTGAAGGACCTCTCGTTTTTAAATTTCCCAACTTATTATGTTTACATCACAAAGTATTCTCCTGTAAAATATAATCTGCCATGGAAGACCACGGACACATTCAAGAAAATCAAACTTTGTAGGACAACAGAATTACGGAAGATTTACGATAATCTCGCCATTAGCACGGTTCCCGAAATATCTGAGTTGATAACATTCATTGAGTCTTTTCTTGCATGCCCGGAAATTCCGGAGGAAGAAAAGCCGTATGGGTGGATAGAATCAATATTCAACTCAATGATACCTGAAGAGTATCTGATACCTCCGGAATACTTGCTTGCGTTGTTATATCACAAAGTGGGCAACTACGAGGAGAGCTATAAAAAAATGGATGCGTTTTTCAATCGCTACGAAGTTAAAAGGGAGAGCCAGGAACATCTGTTTGCATTTCGCGATGCTCTGTTTCTGCTTAGCAAAAAGTACAAACCCGATGAAATTGAAAACCTGTTGCTTAAATATTATCACAGAAGTTGCGTTTCCATGGCAATGACCATGCTCACTGTCAGAGACTTAATGCTTATAAAGATAAAAAGCCCGAAAACTTCGGATTACAAGCACTTCAATGTGTGTAAATCGATTTTTGAGAAAATGCGACAGAAAGTTGAAAACAGTTCTATCGATCAGCGTGCAATAAGGGATTATTTTTGGTAGTCATGTGGCGCTATAATGACAATATTGTCAATGCAGCTGTTCACTGTTTGCCGAAAGTTTGTTAAAAACGATTGAAAGTTTTTTAAAATCAATTGGAAGTTTTAAATGCAATAGTATGATGTTTGATAATAAAGAAGGAGTAAAAATGACAGCAAAGGAAGGGATGGAGAAGATGGAGAAGTTATGCTCTGAATTCTGATGCGATTTAAGCCATGCAAACAAAAATAAAAGGGAGATTGAGGAAATGAAATGCTGGACATGTGAAAAGGATGCGAGTGGTGTTTGCCAGTTCTGTGGAAGAGCAATATGCAAGGAGCATGCAAAAGAGATGCCGTTTGTGTTAACTGTGTATGACCACGATGAGGATGTTCCAAAGGCGATAGCGGTGTCGAATGCTTTGTGGTGCGGGATATGCAAGCCACAGCCATCTCCGATAGAGATGCCGGAAATAGATTGAGGAGGAAAGGAAGAATGGAAGAGGGAGATACAGAGACGTATTTGTTTGTGCTGGAGGAAATAAAAGGGATACGGCAGCGAGTGGACAGAATAGAAGAGGTGTTGAACGCGAAAGTGGAGAAAGCGAGAGGAAAGAAAGGCATTGCGGTGACCGAGCTTCTTGATTTACGTCCACCTCATCGGAGAATCGTATTGGAACTGACAAAAATGGGGAGAGCCAGTCCCGCGGAGTTATCTGAGAAATTGGGAATGGAGGAAGAATCTGTGAGAGGTATAGCTGAGAGTCTTGTTGAGCGGGGATATATAAACGAGACGATGGAAAAAGGGGAAAGAAAATACGAGGTTGCTATTGCAAGGAAGAAGCCGAAGAAAGTTCCTTTGAATATCTGGAGCGCACTTGAGAGGAAGGTAAGACAGTAAAGAAACAAAGGCGGGAAAATAAATTATTGACACAGATCGACACGGAACGAGCAGTGCCGTTGCCAGCTCAACAAAACAACTGTGTCAGTGTAAACCGTGTCATGACGCCGAAATTCAAAATAAGGACTAAAATCCTGATAGCATTCTCAGGACTGTTTATCATTTCTTTTGGTTTGTTGGGATATGTTGCATTTAACAACATAAAAGAGGTGGGCGATTATGCCCTACAAAGCAGCACCTATTTGGGAGAAAGTGCGGTGAATGACAGCGTTGAAGCGTTGGAAAATCAGTCGGAGGAATATCTGCTTCGTCTGGCAAAGGATCAGGCAGCCATCAGCAATACGATATTCGAAAAGGTTGAAGCGGAAGTGAATGTCATGGCAGAGTTTGCCTCCGCTCTCTGGGAAAATCCTCCATCGCCCGGATACCGGCACTCTTACTCTCAAGAGGAGAAACCGGATGACGTGTATGCGACTTCTGTCTACGTGCTGGCAGCAGATGTCGCAGTAGATGCGGTGAGAGAGGAGCTGAACCTGACCAATAAGATGGACGACATTTTCATACCTGTTTATGCCAACGATCCAAATTTGGCATGGGTCTATTTTGGAACAGAATCTGGCATACTCCAGTTGTATCCATGGACTTCCGGGATAAGTCCTTCCTTTGACCACAGAGTTCGCGGATGGTATAAGAGAGCAAAAGAAACCGGCGACATTTGCTGGTCGGGACCATATGTTGATGCCGATACTGGCAGGTTAATAGTCACCTGCTCAAGACCTGTCTATGACTCAGGAAATAAACTGATTGGCGTGGTTGGAGCCGATATGAGCACGGAAACAATCAATAGGAGAATCATAAACACACAAGTAGGCGAACTTGGATATGCCTTTTTGATAGATGACAATGGCAACGTTATCGCCCGTCCCGGATTATCAGCCGGGGACAGAAGATGGGATGAACCCTTTGAAGCGGAGAATCTGCTCCAAAGCGATAATCCGGAGTTGAGGAAGATAGCGGAGGATATGATTGAAGGCAATACGGGTGTCGCCAAATGCAGATTTGATGATGGTGAGAAATACATTGCTTACGCACCCATCACCTGTGTAAATTGGAGCGTGGGTATAGTGATGCCAGTTGAGGAGATAATAGCACCAGCACTGACCACGAAGAGCAAAATAATCGCTGCCACACAGGATACTGGCGAACATATCAACAGGCAAATAAATGACATGCTGAAGAGCTTCATTGGCATTTTCATTGTTATACTTCTCGCGGTCTTCGGGATTGCTGTTTTGCTCTCAAGGCTGATAACGAAGCCAATCGTGGCACTCAAAAAGGGTGCCGAAATCATAGGTGGCGGGAACCTTGACTATAGGATCAAAGTAAAGACAGGCGATGAGCTTGAAGACCTTGCCAATTCATTCAATAAGATGGCTTCTGACTTGAAGAGGTACACGAATGAACTCGTGGAGAAAGAGACAAAGATAAGAGAACTTGAGATTGAGCGGTTGAAGAAATACAGCCAGAATTTGGAGCGGAAGGTAAAGTTGCTTGAGATTAAGATAGACAGAGAGAAGACGAAGAAAGCGGTTTCTGAGATAACGGAGACCGAATATTTTAAAAAGTTAAGGGAAGAGGCCAAAGATATCAGAGCAAAGAGGGAAAAGTAGGAATATAGGGAGAATAAAACTGAACCTGGCGATGATTTCGCTGGTTTTGCGTTATTGAGCCCACGGTTTTGCATTATTGAGCCCACAGACTATTGTAATGTTCAAACATCTTTCTATCTGTGATAACCATAGCACAGAGAACAGAAAAAGTATCAACTGCTTTTGAGTTGCGCAAAATTAGGAATTGTTGCAGAATACCTCTGCCAGTCTTCAAGTAGTGTTGGAAGTCTTCGTATTCACTGTTAGGCAGTTCCAACTTTCGCTTCGTCAATGAGCTGCACTTGATTGTCTTTGTTATCTCTGTTTCCATCGTTTTTCCCGACGTGTCCGAATAAGCATCAAACAGCAAATGAGAGACTATCCGGTGACGGCGGCCGGTGACGGCGGATATAAAAAAAACTGCTGAAAGAATTTGATTTAAAAAAGTGAAATAAAAGTTGCGGCGATGTATCTCCTCTCATCCCGGAAGAATCTCAAATGTTTGCAAATCGGCCGTCCACTACTGGAGGGACGCTTTTTTGGTGAGGAGAATAAGAAGGAAAACTCGTAATAGCTTGCTTATATGAAAGAAGCACAACGGAAATGCTATACTCTGATAAGATGAACCTCCAGACGAGAGATCAGGATGTGTGAGGCGGATGATTTTGGACAGATTATACTGCTCCGGAAGGAAAAGTGAGAGATCTTGAGGTTCGAGGAGAAGAGTTGAGGTTCGAGTAGGAGAGGCTGGAACAGGTTATGCAGGATGTTCGCTCAACATGGTGAGATGGTGAGGACATGCCATATCAATAAATAAAAAAACTTTTATATAGGCCATGCAGTAATGCATCCGGTGAGAAAGATAAGTGAAGGAGGTCGAAAAATGAGAGAGTTCAAATCCTTAAATCCGGCAGGGCTCCCGGAGGGATTTGATGCCGAGATTTACGGCGAAGAACCTATTGTCAAGGTGGAAGAGTCAAAGGGACGTATTTTCATATCGTATATCTTCCCGGGATTCTACCTTTCGGACGACAGTCAGGATGTGGAAGGAGAAAGGGTGTCCTTCAAGCAGGTTGATATCCCAAAAGTAGGTTTTTTGTCCGAAAGCGGTAAGCCTTTGCTGCCTTCGTTTGGCAGATATGTGCAGATTCCCTTCAACTGCGATTTTAAGTTTACAGTGAAGAAAGGCGAACCGATACAGTTTGATGATGTGCTGGTGTTGCCCGCGCAGGAGAAATTGACGGATAATGCGGAGCAGGAACATGCCTTTGAGTATGACAGAGATTTCTATTCCAGGGATGAGCTCTATCCGAGCGATGTCGTTGAGGTCACTGGGCCCTTTGAGATAGATGGTTATAACGCGCTGTTGATTCATGTAAGACCATTTCAGTATAATCCCGCAAAAAGGAAACTGATAGGCTATGGCAACATTGTGGTTGATATCCAGGTAATGCCAGCAAAAAAAGGATCAGCCGGGTATCCCTTTCATCCAGAACTCGACAGAGAGGTATATGGAAATCTTTTTCTCAATCCGAGAAGAAGAATTGAGGAGAGGCTGGGAATTGAACCACGTCCTCCTGTTCCTCCCATCCCTTCAGGACCGGAATTTCTGATCATATATCACGACACTCTCAGGGATGCAGCAGAAAAACTGGCAAAATGGAAAAATATGCGTGGTCTACTTACGGAAACTGTCTCCATTTCAGAAATTGGTAATTCGGTTAACGAGATAAAAACATACATCCGCAGAAGAAGAGGATTCCTTCTTTCTCGTTTGCGATATGTCCTTTTATTTGGCGATGTGGATATGATTGCATCTGAGACAATATCTGGTGGGCCGTTTGGTTCTAATATTACGGATTATTACTATTCAACTCCAAGAGATGCAACAAGCTCTGCTGACTTGGTGTTGCCCTGGCTCTCAATAGGTCGCATACCTGTCAGGACATTGGAAGAGGGAATGGATGTGGTAGATCAGATCATTCGCTATGAAAAGAATCCTCCTTGCGACCCTGAATACTATCGCAGGATGACATTTGCTGCATATTTCCAGGATAATTATCCGCAGGATGGAAGAGCGGACAGAAAATACATAAAGACTTTGGAGGATATTCGGGAGCGTATGGTCATGCTTGGGTTTGATGTTGAAAGAGTATATGTTTCCAATAACCCCAATCCACAGTTCTACCGCGATGGCACTCCGGTCCCGCAGGAAGTCAGGGATTCCATAGTGGATGCTGATACCGCAACAGGAATGTTAATTTCCGCAACTGCAGAGGGACAGTTGATCATCGGGCACAGGGATCACGGAGGTCCAGATGGTTGGAGTCATCCTTCTTTTAAGAAAAGCCACCTGGACGCAATTACCAGTGAATATCCGACGATTTTTTTCAGCATTAACTGTTTGACAGGGAAATTTGACTTGGCAGGTCCCACTGAATCCTTTGCGGAGAAGATATTGAGAATGAAAGGGGGAGCACCGTCACTGATAGCGGCCAGCAGAGCTTCAGGGACATGGCGTAACGACAGCCTGATAAAGGCGCTTTTTGATGCTGTGTGGGCTGGTGTTTTGCCCACATTCCCGGGTTCAACAGCAAGCTATCCTGTGAAATACAACCGTTTGGGAGATATCCTCAATTACGCAAAATCCTATCTGCCGGTTGCACATAGTGGAGACAACGAAGGTATCAAGGACCACTTTGAAATTTATCACGTCATAGGCGATCCAACGATAGAGCTATGGAAAGCCAATCCTATCACAATAGATATACAGGCTGTAAAGAGAGGGACTTATCTCGACATTACATTGTCCAGTTGCCCCAAGGGAAGTGTCATCACTGTCTGGTACAGAGATAAAATGCTCAAGAGAATAGAACCTTCTTCCACACATATAAGAATTCCTTTAAGAGAAATCATGATAACTCCATTTCCTCCAAGACGCATAGTTTCTGTCTGTTTCAAGGCTCCAGCACATCGCTTCCGTCAGATCAATGTCAGAATTTGATGTGAAATGTGAAAAGGGAGAGAATGAAATCAACAAGGGCATGCTGAATGTGCGGCGAGGGACTTGGATATGATGGATGGGCTGTTGTTTCGGAGATTCAGTGAAGAATCATATGAATCCACAGGGTGGACTTCGCTACCCGTCATCCTTTCTTTACTGCATTCTCACAGATTACTACCTTCTCACAGAACACACATCAGATAAGGCAAAGGCTGCTGAGTAACCTATGCGCGTGAAAACCAAAAACTTTTTAAAGGCCATACAATCACCGTTAAATAGGAGGTGAAAAAGTTAAATAAGAGGTGAAAAAGAAAAATGAAAAGCAAAAAAAGAAGAAAAGCGGTGGTGTTGACGGTTTGCGCGGTATTGCTAATAGGTATGGCTGGGCTAATAGGTATGGCTGGAGCAATTACAGCAAGTGTGCAAGCCGATAATGATGCTGACGCAACAGAAGGAGTGCTGCCTCCAATGAATCAAGATCAAGATCAAAATCAAAATCAAAATCAAAAAATTTCGGAACCCATATTATCACAGGGAAAAATGTTAATTGATCGCACTCATGGTCAGACTTTTAATGTAAGCGGATTCACAGATTATCTCGTATCTCAGGGATGGATAGTAGATCAACTCAGCACAGGACCTATAACCCGCAGCAGGTTAGAAGGATATGATATATTTCTGATACCTTATGCTGAAATCGAATTTACGAGTTCTGAAATCGATTCTATAGTGAGTTATGTCGAAGATGGTGGAGGAATATGGGTCTTTGGAGAATACGGAAGAGATACTACAACAAATTCAGTCTCCCAAGAGTTCGGTGTTACATTCAACGATGACACAGTTTATGATCCAACAGATAATGTAAACGGGACCTATTATTGGCCACTTATTCATATTCTCGAGACACATCCAATAACAGAAGGAGTAGAAAGCTTCGGTTACTATGCAGGTTGCTCTTTAAATGTGGATTTACCATCTAAAATCATAGCAAAAGGAGACGATGACGCCAATTCAACCTATTATACTTCATATCCTCCTGTCTTAGCTGCAGTTGAGTATGGATCAGGAAAAGCAGTGTTCTGTGGAGATATGACCCCTTTACATCCCAGCTACTATCCAGAGATACTTACAGATGAGGAAAAACTACTATTGTCAAATATTGTAGAGTGGCTATTAGCAGAAGAAAAGCCCTCGGTATCAATCTCCACAGACAAATTCAAATACTGTCCTTGCGACAATATGAAGGTTACCATGGATATCTCCAATCCAACAGACGATCCAGTAATATTCAAATTGTACCTTGGCGTTCCTACGTTTGGGTATTGGAGACAAATATACAGAGTGACATTACCAGCAAACTTCAATAAGACATTTGAAGTGCCGTTCCACATAGGCGAATGGGGCGAAACGCCTTTCAGTGCTGTATGGTATGTTGACTTGCAGGACCCGGAGACAGGTCAGGAATTAGATGCGGATTGCGCATGCTGGTCTTACTGCCCGAAGTGTGGAAAGACTACTGCAATGTCGTCAATGCCACCGCTGGAGGATATAGCGACAGAAATAGTGGATGAAATTGAGGGTGTGGCGTAAGCATGCGCAGTACAGTAAATATTATTTTTTTTATTTTTTTATAAAAAAAATTATACAATAAAAGCAATAATAACGCTGGCAAAAGTAGCCGTGGTCGGGCAATTCCACTCCTCGCCCGAGCATTAGCTGCAAGCGATTATACGAGATGACTGGAAAATACTAATAAGGCGATAAGGAGGTTACCTGAGGAGTCACTCGAAGAGGCGAAAGATATTGTATGTCTTCAATACGATAACGGCGATCGTCGATGCCACCTCTCTCACTTTGTCATGCTACGATAGGAGGTGAAATTGAAATGGGAGGTGAAATCAAAAGTGATACTGAATATGTGCAAATAAAGAGAGATTCCCAAATTTTTTTTCAGTTATGCTCTCAACATCTTTTGCTTGAGAACGCAGATTCTGTGTTGTTGGTATTTGAGCATCCAATTCATCCGCTGGACATATATGATGTTGGATGAAGCCTGAAAGACCGGAAAGAATAGCCAGCAATATTATAAATTGGCTGACTTCATGGCATTCGGCTTCGCAAGTTTTGCTCAAACCCTTGTTATGCAGCGGGTGCGGTTGTCCAGTGTGGTTTTGCGCTTTTGCATTCGCTTTTGCATATTTAATTAATAGATAAACCATGGAATTCCCCAAAGAAAGTGTAGAAAATGATGCCTCCACTTCGCCCTCATCAACTTCGTGGCTCGACCTTTGAGATCAACAGGAGGATGTGGATTGCTATATCCTGCAAATTTCGCATACCTGCCAGTTGTCCGAAATTTGGCTCGGCGGCTCATCAATAGATTTAAAAGGCTGGAATCAATTAAATTATGGTATTATGGAGAGAGTGATCATGAGCCGAGCAAATAAAATAATGAATGAATTAATACAGAAAAAATTAAGATTTCCAGAAGATTTCATAAACAAAATAATTTTGGGAGATGCATTAGACCTTATCAAATTAATCCCTGACAATTCTGTAGATGTTGTTTTGACTGACCCCCCGTATGGACTTAGTAAAGATGGGATAAAGAACGATGCTGATTTAACTACATTTTACAGAATCTTGCCTGAATGCTACAGGGTGTTAAAAGATGACAGTTTCTTTATTACCTTTTTCAGTACAAAGTTTTTGCCAAAACTATTTGAAAATAATCCATTCAAATATTTCTGGCAGGTTGTTCTCTACTGTCCAGAGGGGATGGTCAGATCTCCCATAGGGGACACAAAGTATATGTCCGCTTTCGTTTTTAAAAAAGGCAATCCTAAAATTCCCCATTTGGGAAAAGATATTTTTGTTGATACCCCCGGGAAGATGGTTGAGCCTGATGAAGGATATATGGATCATCCAACTCCAAAACCAAAACATTTCCTTAGGGAAATTTTGAAAATGTTTACAGGAGAGGATGATATTGTTTTAGATCCTTTTATAGGAAGTGGAAGTACTGCTGTTGCGTGTATTCAATTAAACAGAAAATTTATAGGTTTTGAAATAGAAGAATCATACTGGAAATTGGCACAAAAAAGGGTTAACAAATTTGTTAACCATAAAACATATTATCAGGGAAAGTTATTTTTTAATGAAAGGGAAGGAAAATGAACATACCAGCTAAAATAGAGGTGGGGAAAGGCAAACTAATAGTAAAGTTACCTCTAACTAATCCCACAGGGAAGATACGTGTAAAAAGAAGAGGGAAAACATCAAATTATGGAATCCCAATAGCTACAAGAAAAGAAGTTTTTAAAGAAATTGATTATGTAGAGTGGCAAATTTCATATGCTACAGACAATCCACCTGTTGAATCAAAAGTAGAGGATATTAAATTAAATGGGCAAGTCGGTTTTGAATTAACAAAGTTACTTTGCGAAGGAATTAAAATCGGAATTCTTTCAAATAATGATATTCGAGAGATGGAAACTTTCATTAAAGATATAAAAAAAGAGGATACGCTGGAAGAAAATGAAGAAATATTAAGAGAAGGGACAAAATATGAGGTAAAAGGAGGATTTCAAAAATTTATAGAAAAATCACCGCTATTCATAAAAAATAACGCAGAAAAAGGTTATTTTGTAGAGATTATCCTTAAGCATAAACAAAGAGCTGTGGGGTTACAGGCTATGGTTTACCTCTGCATCTATATAAATCAATTAAAAGATGGGGGTGGGAAATTGTTAATGGGGAGAACCGCAAGGCCAAGAGAGTTTGGAATATTAGAGATAACTTCCGAAAACAAGGAAATTATTATTGATATTGTTAAAGCTTTTGCCATAGCTTCCTGTCAGCATAGAAACGATATACAATCAATTTTGCAACAGGTGGTGTCAAAATGCAGGAAGTGAAAATGAATTGGATTTCAAACCAAGCTATTCAGCATTTCAATAGAAAAGAAAAAGTGTATGGGCAATTCTGGACACCGCAAGAAGTTGCTGATTTTATTGTATCTTTTGCATCAAAACAGTTGAAAGACAGGAAGGGAATTGCATGTGATCCAGCATGTGGTGATGGCGTTTTTCTGCGAAGTTTAAAAAGCGAGGGATTTAAACCCTATGGTGTGGATATAGACGGCTCAATTTTAAACTTTTTACCTCGTGATATAAAGAAATATATTCACATAGATGATGGATTGGGGTTAAAACCTGAAGGTATATTTGATCTCGTAGTCGGTAATCCCCCTTTTTCTTCTAAATATGGAAGAGTAAAAGATCTTACTATTTTAAATGAGTTTGAACTTGGCAAAGGAAGAAAATCTCAGGCTATAGAAATATTATTCTTAGAAAAATTTATTAGATTATGCAGACCCAGAGGAGTGATAGGTATAATACTGCCTCAAGGAATTTTTTCTAACATTCAGTTAAGTTATGTTAGAAGTTATATTAAAGAGCATTTATCCATAATAGCCATATTTTCTCTGCCGAGAAGTATATTTAGAAATGGAAAAACGACATCAAAGACATGCATCTTAATAGGTAAAAAGGAAAAGGTTAGAAGTGAAAAAGTTCTTTTTGTAGCGGTTAAAAATCTGGAAGAGCTACGATCGGGGAATTTTAAAAAATCTATCCTCACCTATCCGAATGAGTTTTTATATCCAGAGTTTTATTTAGATAAAAATCCACTCCTTGAGGGACTTCCAAAGTTAAAAGACTTTGATATAGAAATAAAGCAGGGAAGAACGAAATATGGCAAAGAGAGAAAATTTTTCAAGGAGGGCATACCTTTCATTTCAGCAAAAGTTGTCACTTCATTAGGGATTGATTTTTCAAAGGACAAAAAGTTTGTTAAATCAGATAGCTCTATGGATTATAAAAATGCTCATGTTGAGATAGGGGATTTGGTTTTTGTCAGAGTTGGAGTTGGATGTATAGGGCGTACGGCAGTAGTAACCTCAGAAAATGAAAAGGGAATTGCCGATGACTGGATATATATTTTGAGGGTAAAGGATAAAAGAATATCGCCATTCTACCTTGCTTTTTGGCTACAGACCCCTACGATTCAGAAAGAGATAAAAAGATTGGCAAGAGGAGTTGGAACTGTGACTATCCCTATATCTCTATTAAAAGAAATACCCCTTTCATTACCTGACCTTAGCAAGCTACCATGGTTCAAAGAAGTGTATCTTAAGATGATCAGTGAAAGAAAAAGGGGAAATGTAGAAGAAGCCTCCGAAATTATGAAGGATGTTTGTGATAAAATTGAAGAAAATCTTAAAAAAAGAAAGTAAAATGGCGCCGCCGAGCCGAACTTTCCACTCTGCTTCGGGTCTATCGCCCACGCCTGACAGGAGGTGGCTCGCTTGCGCTCGCCCAATTTTGCTCCGCTTCTGCTCCACAAACTTCACATATCTCCAGAACGTTAGGCGAAAGATATGACCAAAAAGGAAAGTTTGAAATAATATTTAAGGGATAAAAAAGATAATGATGGGTAAAAAAGAAATGAGGTGGGACAGAAATGAAAAAGATCCTGATAGTTTCCTGTGTAATTGTGGCACTATCATCTGTAGTTTTAGTCAATCAGTGGATAAATGTCGGTGATAATGATAGTAAAAATACGATTAAATTTAATTCAAAACTTAGTAGCGAATTCAATAAGGTAGTTGACATAGCCTTAGCAGATTGTGTCTTCCTCCCCTCACTTCAGAGAGGGGCATCCAGTTGGGTTCCTGCTTCTCAGAGGAGACTTGCCCGTGATCACCGCCTCTGCGGGAACATGGAGTATAGGTCTCCTCTCAACAGGCTCAGAGGGCCGGCCCCTGTTTCTTCAGTCCTCTTTCATTCTACGAGCAGATATGTGATCTCGCAACGGGTCATCCCAAGATAGACCTTCGGATGTTCCTCTTGGAGAAACCTTCACAACTGTCTTACCGGCTCTTTCAGCCTTGCAGGTAGTGAAGGAATTTCCCCTAAGATTGAAATTTCAGATGAAAGATTGTGATTCCTCTTCATGCTTCAAGGCTTCAACCGCTATGCATAGTTATAAAACCGCGCTTGTGAGTCGTCTCTCCTCCTCTCTATTTTCTCGTATATCTTGCATAAACGCTTCAGCTGCTTCAGCCAGTTATTTGATTTCTTCC
>JAOQIN010000017.1 GCA_026134085.1 Candidatus Methanoxibalbensis ujae | reverse complement strand
TTAGCATGCTCAAACAGAAAAGGGTTCAGTCCTGCACGCATGCAGCACGCCCTGAAAGTTTGCTCATGAATCCTCGGTGAGCATGAAGCCACGACAACACCATTGAGATCAAACTCACGAATGTCATTCATTATAAGCTCCTGACCGGGATCCGAGCACATGTATCTGTATTCACGAGCAACAACTACATTTTCAAGCGAAGATGCATATCTGACAACCTCCTCTACATCAACAACTGCCGCTATATTGAGTCCACAATGACACACATATACTCCTATACGAATGGCTCTTCTCTTCTTCATATATCTCCCCTCTTTCATTTCCCGCCTTTTATTCCTCTAACCTCCTTCATACTTCCTTTTTCCCCTCTTTTTCTCCCATTTTTTTCCATTTCTCTCATTTTTTTTCCTTTTCTTCCATTTTTTTTCCTTCTCTTCCATTTTCCTCCCTTTTTTCTCTGCGTTGCCCTTTCCTCTCTTTTTTCTCTGCGTGACAGGATTCAATGAGAATGACTAAACAGCTGGAGATGCGAATTAACGGCGAAGGAAAAGTCTGTATTTTGGATGTTCCTCTTTTATTTCCTCCTCAATACGCTTTGCTATTATTTTTTCAGGGTGGTGCAGTCCTCTCACGCGTTTTGAGAGATCTTCAAAGCTCTTGAACTCCCCATTCTTCCGCTCCTCAAGGATGGCCCACATAAGTTTCTTGCCTATGCCCGGCAGCAGGTCAAGCGTGTGCAGTCTCGGAGTTATGGGCTTTGCCTCGTTGAATATGCGAATGAACTCCTTTTCACGAGCTCTCACGATTTCCTCAAGCACCTGAGGAAGCGATATCTTCGCAGTAGCTGTGAGCTCCTCATACTTCAGACGCTTGTTCACATGATCTATGACATCACGTCGTCCCTCTCCTATGTAAACACGCTCTCCCACGCTCGGCATCTTGTTCTTCTTCGGTGTGAGCTCCATGAGCACGAAATTCTCCTCACCGATAGCCTGAATGATGGGTTTCCTCTGAAAAACAGGTCTTGGGTCATCAGGATGTCCATACGGCAATATATCAAGGACTCTCGCATATTTCTCCTTCCTCTCCGCACTCTTCCGCTCAACAACCCTCAGAAGCCTCTCCAGCTTCTCCTGCTCGTGTCTCCTCATTTCCATTTAAATTTACCCCTCCCCTCTCCACTAACACTGACATTAAGTAACTCAGCCCGTCAAATCACTCAGCCCGAAGCCCGTCAAATCACCCATATCTCGCAACACAGTCCAATATGCGCTCAATATCCTCTTTTGTGAGTGTGAAACGCTCTTTTGCATATATTGCGCGAACCTCAACCTCAGTTTTGGGCATCAAATCAGCAATTCTCACCGCTATCTCCCTGTTCATTTTCCCCAATTTCATCAACTCATTCACAAGCTCCCTCGATTTAGCCGCATCTGTCTTGGCAAATTTTGAAACATGTGACAGCACCTTTCTCTTTTCATATCTCATCTCCTTTCCTGAGGCGATTGCTTTCTGCTTCAGTTCCTCCAGAATCTCCTTCACCTCTGCGAATGTGAGTATTTCCTCCTCCAAAATTTTTTTCACTATCATTCCACAACCTTCATTTGATGATTTCAAAATAAAAAGTTAAGGAAAGTTGAGGAAGGGAGGAGATGGTTGAGATGGAAAATGTCGTCAGGGACATGAGCCTTGCGCATGCTGGAAAGCGGAGGATTGAGTTCGCTGGTAGGAGAATGCCTGTATTGGGCATGATAAGAGAGCAGTTTGCCAGGGAGACCCCTCTTGACGGCGTGAAGATAACGGCATGTCTTCATGTGACCACGGAAACCGCTAACCTGCTTCTCACGCTCTCTGAATGTGGTGCGGATGTCTCAGTGGCTGCTGCAAATCCGCTTTCAACGCAGGATGATGTGGCAGCTGCGCTCGCGGACAGTGGCATACACACATTCGCATTCAAAGGGGAGACCACAGACGAATATTATAGGTGTCTTGACATGGCGATAGAAGTGCATTCGCCACCCGACATCATTCTTGACGATGGCGGAGACACGATCACGAGGATACACACGAAGTACGCTGATATGATAGAGGATGTCAAGGGTGCCTGCGAGGAGACAACCACAGGTGTGATAAGGCACAATGCTCGTGCTCGTGAGAATGCGCTTGGATTCCCTGTGATAGCTGTGAACGATGCAGACACAAAAATGATGTTTGATAATCGCTACGGCACAGGTCAATCCACAATACACGGCATCATGAACGCAACAAACATCCTTTTCGCGGGTAAAAATGTCGTGGTTGCCGGATACGGCTGGTGCGGTCGCGGAATTGCGATGCGAGCACGTGGACTCGGTGCAAATGTGACAGTCGTTGAGGTGAATCCGAGGAAGGCGCTTGAGGCGGTTATGGACGGATATCGTGTCATGCCCATGGAAAATGCTGCTGAAACAGGCGACATATTCATCACAGCAACAGGCGACATCTCAGTGATCAGAAAGGAGCACTTCACCCGCATGAAAGACGGTGCCATACTCGCAAACGCAGGACATTTCAATGTTGAAATTGATGTGAGAGGTCTTGAGGAAATTTCTGTAAATCGTGAGAGGATAAGCGAATATGTTGAGGCTTTCACACTTGAAAATGGTCGCAAACTTTATCTTCTGACTGAAGGTCGTGTTGTAAATCTCGCAGCTGCATACGGACATCCGCCTGAGGTGATGGATATGAGCTTCTCAAATCAGGCATTATGCGTGAAATATATCGTTGAAAATCACGATAAACTTGAGAATCGTGTCTATCCCGTGCCTCGTGAGATAGATGAGGAGGTCGCACTTTTGAAACTGCGCACTATGAACATTGAAATTGAAACACTTACAGAAGAGCAGCAGAAATATCTCTCATCATGGGAACTCGGAACTTCCTGATGCCTGAGTGTGATTGTGGGAGGGCATGATGGATGTCGGAAATGGAGGTGCTGGAAGGAGATCGTGTGAAAGTTCGCAAGAGGACGCCTCTCGGGGAGGTGACATATGAGGGCATCGTGATGCCTTCCTCAACTGACAGTCTCGTTCTCAAGCTCGACAGCGGATACAACATAGGCATACGCGTTGATGAAACTGTGCATATTGATGTCAGGCAGCGGGCTTCGGAGACTGGAGATGAGAGAACAGGGGAAAAGGAGACATCCTATAAGAAGAGCGAACCGGGTGAGGTTATAAAAGAGGGAAAAGCGGTTGTGTCAATCCTGTCGACAGGGGGCACGATCGCGTCAAAGGTTGACTACAGAACCGGTGCAGTTTCACCGCAGTTCTCCACAGCAGATATACTTGATGCCATTCCAGAGCTTGCTGAGATTGCGGAGATTCGTGGAAGGGTCGTATTCAGCATTCTGAGCGAGAACATGAAGCCTGCTCTCTGGCGGAAACTCGCCTGTGAGGTGTTTGATGAGATAAGAAGAGGCGCTGATGGAATTGTGATCACGCATGGAACTGACACAATGAGCTATTCAGCAGCAGCACTGTCTTTCATGCTGCGCACACCTGTTCCTGTTGTGTTTGTGGGCTCTCAAAGAAGCGCTGACAGACCGTCAAGTGACGCTGCAATGAACGCGATTTGCGCGACAAAAGCGGCAACAAGCGACCTCGGAGAAGTTGCGGTGGTGATGCATGGCAGCACTTCAGATGATTTCTGCTATATTCATCGTGGCACGAAAGTGCGAAAAATGCATACTTCAGCGAGATATGCGTTCGTGTCTGTGAACGCAATGCCCATAGGAAAGGTGTTATACTCACAAAATGTGCGAGATGTGCGTGTGATGCTCGCGGAGGATGCCAGGAGGCGTGAAGAGGATTCGCTCACGCTTGACGAAAATATTGAGGAACGCTGTGCCCTCATAAAGTTCTATCCGGGAGAGGATCCCGCAGTATTTGACTTTTTTGTTGAGCGGGGCTACAGGGGCATAGTCATTGAGGGCACAGGACTCGGTCATGTTTCCGCGGACTGGATACCTCATATACGCCGTGCGACAAAGGACGGAATCCCGGTTGTGATGACATCGCAGTGCATATTCGGCAGTGTTTGCCTTCGTGTATATGACACGGGCAGGGACCTGCTTCATGCGGGTGTGATAGAGGGAGGAGATATGACTCCCGAGACCGCACTCGTGAAACTGATGTGGGTGCTCGCTCAGACCTCAGACTATGATGAAATCCGTCGTATGATGAGAGAAAACATGGTCGGAGAGCTCGGAACACGCAGGACATGCAGTGTGCAACTTCTGTGAGAATTTCTCGTTCTCTGTTTCTCCTTTTCCGTCCTTCAACTCATCATTTGTTGCTTTGTTTTATCTCGCAGGCGTATAAATAAGGAGGAGGGTGATGGAGGTCATGTTGACGAAGCGGATTATACCGTGTCTGGACTGTGACCTGAGGGTTCCCGGAGGTCGTGTGGTCAAGGGGAAGGAGTTCAAGCAGATCAGATATGCGGGTGTGCCGTGGGAGTTGGCGGCGGAGTATGAGGAGCAAGGAGCTGATGAGATAGTGTTTCTTGACATCACTGCTTCCGCTGAGAGGAGGGAGACAATGGCGCATGTCATAAAAAAGACCGCTGAGAATGTGTTCATTCCGCTCACAGTTGGCGGAGGGATTCGTGGCGTTGAAGACGCGAGGAAGGTGTTCAGTGTCGGCGCGGACAAGGTGTCTGTGAACACCGCCGCGATAAAGAGACCTGATGTTGTGAACGAGATTGCGGATGAATTCGGGTCTCAGGCATGTGTTGTTGCAATAGACGCGAAGAGGAGATACCTGCGGGAGGAGAGCGCGTTGAAAAAAGCTGAGGAGGAGGGAAAATTTATCGTTGACACTGCTGAGGGAAAATGCTGGTTTGAATGCTCAATATATGGAGGGAGAGAATTCACCGGAACAGATGCAGTAAAGTGGGCGATGGAGGTGGAGGCGCGTGGCGCCGGTGAAATACTGCTCACAAGCATGGACAGAGACGGCACAAAAGACGGTTATGATATTGAGCTGACAAGAGCTGTTTGTGAGAGCGTCAGAATACCTGTAATCGCATCAGGCGGCTGCGGCTCGCCAGCTCACATGATAGAGGTTTTTGAGCGCACAGATGCCTCAGCAGCACTCGCCGCTTCAATATTCCATTACAGAGAATACACTGTCAGAGATGTCAAACTTCACCTGAAGGAGCACAATATCCCCGTGAGGTTATAATCCGCCTCCTATGACCTCTCATAACGGCATGCGAGCGTTTGCGGCAGCGGCAGAGGAGATAAAAAGAAAGGTGTTGAGCTGCGAAGGGAGCTGCGAAGGTGATAATGATAAAATGGGTGTTGAGAGGGTGGAAGGAACAGTGCTGAAGAAATTTCCGGCGAACACAAACACAGATGAGATCATCTCGGGCAAATATAAATACGACGAACTGGATATGAAGAAGCTCGCAGTCCACACATTTGAATCAGTGTGTGAGGGTTTTTATGAGGCTGCCCGTCGCTGTGAGAACCCTATAATCGTGGCATATGAGAACTTCGGCTGCGGATCTTCAAGGGAGCAGGCGCCTGCCGTGTTGAAGGAATGTGGAATTGCATGCATAATTGCACCTTCTTTCGCGAGGATATTCTTCAGAAACTCTATAAACATAGGGCTGCCTCTTGTAGAAGTGTCCAAAAGTGTGGTTGACAGGATAGACGAGGGAGATCGTCTGAACATTGATTTCGTCACTCCGAAAATCATGAACATCAGTAAGAATGAGGAATATGAATTCAAAACAGAACTGCCCGATTTCCTGCGAGATATACTGAAAGAGGGTCTCGTGGAATTCCTTCGCAAGCATGGTTTTCCAGTGAAAAAGGAGAAAAAGAATGAACGGCGGAGGGAGATGTGATATGAAGCTTCTCGTGTGTTTCCCATCGCATGTGCATGGCATGCCATACACCGCAGAGGTCATTCTTGAGACAGGTGCAAAAATAAACATAGACAGGGCGAATGTGGATGCGGTTCGCGGGGAGCTCATCATAGATGTGCCTGATGAGAAGGCCGAGCATGTGATAGAGCAGTTCAGGAAGCGGGGCGTGGTTGTCCGCAGGATAAAAAGGACGCTGACATTGAAAGATGAGCGCTGTGTTCATTGTGGTGCATGTATATCTGTGTGTCCCAAGGGCGTTTTCAGATTTGACAGAGAATGGAGAATTCAGGTGGATGAAGAGAAATGCGTTCGCTGCGATGTCTGCGTGAAAGCATGCCCAACGAGCGCATTGAGCCTCACATGAATGAGCACAGTCAATGGCTTCATATTATCTTATCAAACTTATCAAACGATAAAAATAAAGAAAGAATATGCGTGTGTGGAAATTTGGAGATGATGTGGACACTGATCAGATAATTCCAGCCGAGTTCCTGACAACAGCAGATCCCGAGGAGCTTGCGAAGCATGCATTTGCGAAGGTGCGTCCTGAATTCCCGTCAGCGGTGAGGAGGGGAGATGTCATTGTCGCCGGTCGCAACTTCGGCTGCGGATCTTCAAGGGAGCACGCACCGCGCGCACTGAAGGGAGCAGGGATAAGCTGCGTTATCGCATCTTCATTTGCAAGGATATTCTTCAGAAACGCGATAAACACAGGATTGCGATTGATTGAGGCGGATATAAGCGATAAAGTGAGCGATGGTGATGAGATAGAGATTGATTACAGAAAGGGAATCATAAAAAACATCACGAAAAAAGAAGAATATGTGTTCAGACCGCTGCCAGAATTCATGGAGAATCTCATTGAGATGGGGGGTCTCGTGCCCTATGTGAAGAAAAGAAAACAAATGAAGGAGATGACGGTGAGAGGTTCCTGATTCACCTGCACCGAAAGCCATCTCAGCCGGGGAGCCTATGTCCACAGGCAGTGTCCACAGGCAGCTCCACATCACAATGAAAACGCTGAGGCAGCAAACGCAAAGGAGAGCGCAATGGTTGGCCATGAGATGAGTTGGTGAAGTTATGGTTCAATAGTTGATGCTCAGGTCAGTATCCTGTCAGTATCCAGTATAAGGGCTGCATTGAGCCAGAGCAGGATGAGACTTATGCCGATGGACCTCCATCTCCACGAGTGGAGTATGTCAAATAAAACGCGCTATTTCCCCGTTTTCGGTATGCACGTGATATACCTCAACATTCAAATTCAATCGTGAGCACGATTCACGAAGTTTCCGCAGGTCCCCCTCGTTTATTTTCAGGGTTCCCACGATTATCTTGAAATCTCCCGCACGCATGAGCTTCAGTATGGGGTCTCCTGTCTCATGAGCATCGCGCCTCAACGCAGCGAGCGCGCTCTCAAGTGAGCGCAGCTTTCTGATGAATGCTTTTATGTTCCTCTCCACTTCTATTATGATGAGTCCCTCATCCGTGATCGCCATCACATCCGGTCTGTATCCAAACTTGCTTATAGCACTCCGCTTTGCCTCCACAGAATAAGCGCGGACATTCTCAAGCGAATTGAAAAGCAAATTTTTCGCGATGAAATGATCTATGCCCTCACCACACTTTCTGCGAAGCTTGAACGCGGAAAAGCGCTCGCTTTTGAAAAGCTGAAGCTCTTTTATCGCTCTCAATATTGTGGTTCTCCTCTCCTTCTCATGTATATCACGAAGGATCGCAATGACCTCATCTATTTTCGCATTTATCTTGTCAGCTTCCCCGACATTGTCAGCTTCCCCGACACCACCTGCTGCAACATCACTGCCTGCTGCAACACAACTGCCTGCTGCGACACCTCTCACACCGCCTCTCTCACGCACATCGCACTTCTTCCGCTCATATTGCGATTTAATTCTTTCAGAATGAGTGGAATGAGTCCTCTCCAACATTTCAAGCTTTCTCTCAGCTTCTTCTATGATGCGCCTCGGCATCTTCAGCATTTCAGCAACCTTTATCCCGTAGCTCCTCTCGGAAACTCCTCGCTTGAGCTTCCTGACGAAGTGCAGTGTCTGCGAGGATTCAACAGCGTCAAAATGATAATTGACAACACATCCCTCCTCATTCTCAAGTTCTGTGAGCTCCCTGAAGTGAGTTGCGAAAAGCACTTTGCAGCCAACTTCGCAGAGATATTTTGAGAACGCCCACGCAATGCTTATCCCATCATATGTGCTTGTTCCCTTGCCGACTTCATCCAGAAGGACAAGGTCCCTCTCGCTTGCATGCCTTATTATTTTCAGCATTTCCATTATTTCAACCATAAATGAGCTTATACCCGATGAAATCTCATCAACCGAACCTATTCTCGTCAATATTTTATCAAAAATGCAGATTTTAGCCTCTTCAGCGGGCACGAAACATCCTATCTGCGATAATATCGCAATCAGCGCCACCATACGAACATAAGTTGATTTTCCGGACGCATTGGGACCTGTTATTATCATGAATCTGCTTCTTTCATCAAGAGTGACATCATTTGGCACGAAATCCGTTGATAGTTCAACGACAGGATGCCTTCCGCATTTTATCGTGAGATCCTTTCCGCTGTGAACCTCAGGCTTCACATAGTTGTTCGTTGCTGATACATCTGCAAAAGATATCAGGACATCAAGCTCGGCAATAGCCTTTGCTGTATCCTGTATTCTTCTCGTGTATTTTGAGACATCATCCCTCACACTGCAGAATATCTCGTATTCCATCGCTTTTATGCGCTCATCCGCGCTCTGAACACGCTCTGATCGCCTGTCAAGATCCGGCGTTGAGTATCTCTCAACATTTTTCAGTGTCTGCCTCCTCACATATTCCGGTGGCACGAGCTTCAAGTTTGGCTTCGTAACCTCTATGTAATATCCGATTATGTCGTTGTATCCGACTTTGAGCGAGTTTATCCCGGTTCTTTCTCTCTCTCTGATCTCAAATTCTCTTATCCATCGCTCATCATCACGCTTTGCATTTCTTATCGCATCTAATTCAGCGTTAAATCCATCTTTTATGATGTATCCCTCCTTCAGAGTTGCTGGAGGATCATCTGCGATTGCCTTTTTTATGATTTCCTGCACCTCACTGACATCATCAATGCGTTTTAAAATTGATTTCAGCATTTTGCTGCTGAATTCCACATTTTTTTTCATTTCTGATGCTGCTTCAAGGCTTCTTCGCAGTGCCACTAGGTCTCTCGCATTTGCCAGTCCGAGCTTCACCCTGCTTACAAGGCGTTCCATGTCATACAGATTTTGCAGTGTTTCAGCGAGTTCATTCCTCACGAACGGCTTTCTGAAAAGCTCTTCAACAGCGTCAAGCCTCTCTTTTATGATTGAAGCATCCTTCAGAGGCTTTCTCAACCATTCTCTCAGCATTCTCCTGCCCATAGGAGTTGTTGTCCTGTCTATTACGCTCAGAAGTGTTCCTCCTTTCCCTCTCAGAGGCTCAAATATCTCAAGATTTTTCAGTGTCGTGGCATCAATCATCATGAAATCATGCATTTCATACCTTCTGACACGAATGTGAGAGATGTCACGCATGCATACGCGGCTTATATATCGGAGTGTCGCGCTAACCACTCGCCTGCTCAAAGGAGAATGCAGATCAATGCCAAGCCTGTTCAATGCGGATATCGCGTCCTCAAAAAACTCCACATCAACCTCGTTTATGAAGCAGTGAACGCCTATCTCCCTTTTGAGTTCTTCGTCAAATCCCCTGGGAATTATGCATTCAACGGGTGAAAATTTCGTGATCTCTGATAGCAGCTGGTCGCCGTCAGTCTCTGTGATGAACATATCTCCCGTTGATATGTCAACAAACGCAGCTGCAAATCTGATATTATCATGAGCGCATTCATGAGCGCATGAAGGCACATCACGCGTGCTCAGAACGCCCATGAAGAAGTTGTTCCCAACATCAAGGAGCTCGTCCTCAACAACAGTGCCGGGTGTTATAATCCTCGTTATCTCCCTCCTCACAAGCTTCTTATTGGGAGATGGCTTCTCAACCTGCTCGCATATCGCAACCTTGTATCCGCGATTTATGAGCCTCTTCACATAATTCATCGCCGAATGACATGGAAATCCCGCCATCGGTATGGGCTCATCCCCGCCCCTCTCCCTCTTTGTCAGCACAATGCCGAGATCCTTTGAAATGCGCCTCGCATCATCCCCAAATGTCTCAAAAAAATCACCAACCTGAAACAAAAGTATAGCGTCGCCGCATCTCTTCTTTATCTCAAAATACTGCTTCATCAAAGGTGTCGCCGCATCTATCGCCGATGAGATTTCCTTATCCTCAGATGCTGACACGGATGTCACTGACCCCATCATTATAAAATTCCTCCTTATCTCATAAGTCTCATAAGACCGCACATAGCATCGCACATCGCAGGTGAGGTTAAGTGTTGAGGTTGAGGTAAGGTCGTGAGATTGAGGGAGGAGAGACAAAAGAAAAGAACGAGAAAGAACAGAGGAGAATATGGAGAAGATGGAGAAGATGAAGGTGAGGGTGTATATCAGAGGGGAGCAGAAAGAATGCAGCGTGGAGATCCAAGAAGGCGATGATT
This sequence comes from Candidatus Methanoxibalbensis ujae, assembly GCA_026134085.1. GTDB lineage: Archaea > Halobacteriota > Syntropharchaeia > Alkanophagales > Methanospirareceae > Methanoxibalbensis > Methanoxibalbensis ujae. The sequence goes on along the minus strand of JAOQIN010000017.1, from coordinate 24,027 downwards.
ACGAGCATCTTCTTGAAAATCTCGGATTGAATCCAGTTGAGGTCATTGTTCTGCAGGATGGGGAGCCAGTACCTGAGGATGAAATTGTGCGAAAAGAAAGCAGGATAGAGATAATTCGTGTGGTATCAGGCGGCTAATTTTGTGTCATTGTCATTGCTGCTATTGCTGTCATTGCTGTCATTGCTGTCATTGCGGTCATTGTCATTGCTGCCATCGCTGCCACTGCTCTCATGTGCTGCCCACGAACTTTGCTCGTGCTGAAAGTCTCTGAGGGAGAGGAAGTTTTCTGAGAGGTTTTTCATTTATTTCTCTCAGAACTCTTTCCTTAAGCTCTGATACGCTCATTTCAGCGATTTTAGCGTGTGTTTTGTCTGATTCCTCTCGTATGGTGACGCTCAGCATGTCATTTTCAATCTCTTTGTCCCCGATGACAGCGACATAGGGGATCCATTCTCTACCGGCATCTCTTATTTTTCGTGAGACGCTTTCCTCTCTGTCGTCAATATCCGCACGGATCCCACAATCAGATAGCTCCTCAATGATTTTCTCAGCATACGAAAGATGTCTGTCTGCAACGGGAATTATGCGGACCTGCGTTGGAGACAGCCAAACAGGTAGCATTGGCAGCACCCCTTCACGCTCCATTTTCAGGAATGCGCGCTCAAGAAGTGCATATATGCATCTTTCAATTGCTCCGCTCGGAGAGCAGTGCAGTATGATCGGGTTCTTTTTTTCGCCTGATACTGTTGTGTATGAGATGTTGTATCTCGCCGCGTTCTCCACATCTATCTGAACTGTTGACAGTGCGGATGCCTTTCCAGTTGCATCAATGAAGTTGAACTCAAATTTCAGCACAAAGTAGAAGAAGCGCTCCTCCCAGACCTCTGCAAGAACTGGTTTGGCAGCAATTCTCACAAGATCATATATGAAATCTCTGTGAGCATCGTAGAAATCTCTTGTGAACCTTATGGCAACCTCATATTCATCCCTGCCGAACCCGATATCCTCAAGCACTCGCATGCATAGCGAGAACTGCCTTTTGAACTCCTCCATCGCATCCTCCATGCTCATACACAATGTGTGCATGTCTGGCATCGTGAACTTTCTGAGCCTCCTCAGCCCAACAAGCTCGCCACGCTTCTCCTTCCTGAAAGATGCAGCAAGCTCAAACATGCGAAGCGGAAGATTTCTGTGAGATATGTTCATGTCGGATGCCATCATGAACTGCCCAAAACAAGCAGCAAATCGCATGAAAAGCTCAGGCTTCCCGTGCTTTCCTATTATTTCATATTGTCTAGCTGGAAATCTGTTGAGATATTCGCTCAATGTTGGATGCGAAATGTTGTATATGAGAGGAGTTTCAACCTCAGAAGCGCCAAAATCAGTAACTGCTGAGCGCACAAAATCCTCCAGAAGACTCTTAATAAGCTTTCCCTTTGGATAGAACCGGAGATTGCCCGGATCGGATGATGGCTCATAATCAGCTATCTCAAGCCTGCGCATAAGCTCAACATGCGGCGGCATTCTCTCAACCTCACGCCTCCTCGCCCTCTCGTACAAGTAAAACTTCCAGAGGTTCTCATGACCTTCAAATGCAAAATCATCCGCTGTGATCATGACTCCATCGGGCGTCAGTATGAAAAAATGCGATTCAGCCTTTTCTTCAGCCTCCAGAGCAGCTGAAACAGGTTGCACATGTGCTTCATCTGAGCCTGTGCCAGATTCAACGACTGTCCCGGTGTCTGCTCGCCCTGCGGCGCCACTTCTTATTCTGCGTGAAAGCTCGGAGAGCGGGTGACCCTTGCATTTCAGTGTGAATGCTTTATACCAGCCGAATGGCGCACGCATAACCGATGGCAATGCCGACCTGAGCTCATCCTCAAACGCTCGCAATATGTTGATGCTTTCCTCAGCTGATGCGAGCTCATCGCTCAAATGCGCATACGGATAAATGATGACATTCGCTGCTCCAACCTCATTCACTATTGAAACTGTCTCATTTACCGCTTTTCTCACAACTTCTCCGTCATCCCCACGCTCAACCGCTGTGAATACAACGAGCACATCATCAACACGCGCATTACCTCGCACCCTCCTCTCCCTCGCCTCATGCTCATCTTCACGTTCTTCAGCTATGTCCTCAGCAAAGCGTGTTCTTCGCTTCACCTCATATTCCAGAAAATCCGCATGAATAAACAGCAGCTGCATCGCACCTCACCTGAGCAGATTTGAAGCATGTGATGATAAATGCGTGATCGTGTTATGAGCCCTGACATCATTATTCATTATTATATCATTCAAATATCATTCAATCAAGATGCAAGTGACTTCGCATAGATCACGGCGGCTCAAAACTCAATCAGGGCTCAATCACGATGAATAATACCCCAATCCTGCTCCGCTTCTATCTGAACGCCACCTCTCCCCGATCAGCCCGAGGAAATTTCCATTAACAAATATCAAGCAACAAATATCAAGCAAACCTTTCCAGTCAATACAGCCAAGGAGGAATGAGATGGCAAAATCCTGCTCCTTCTTTGAGGATTGGAACAGAATCATGGTGTATACTTTCTGTAATTTTTCATTGAGCTAAAACATTTATCATAGATAAAGGGCGACTGACCTTCAGATCCTTTTTGCCTCTTGGAATATTCATTCACTGAATGGTGGAGTGATGTGTATGGTGTGCTACTGCCGGAAGCACGATTATCGTGCATCCGGGAATATGGATGTGAAACATTGATGGTTTATGGAGCCCTGTGTTACTTTGCAACAGCTGATATAGATTTCACCAATACCTGCACGGGATGTGGCCATTCAGAATATGTGATGATATGGATGGAACAGATGTAAGTTGGACTTATGGTCATAGTGGAGACTGGCTATAACAAAACACCAACCTGCCCTCATACACTTCACAACTACCGCTCCTAACCCGCTCAGAGCTCATAGATGAAAATGGGAAGAAATATAATGAGTGCTGCGATTGGATTGTAGTGAAAAGCTTGCGGGGATGTCCCCTTCAATCGGGTGGTATGGAGTGGAAGAGAGGTGGAAAAATGAGAAAGAAGGCCTTAGTGGTGGCTGTAGTAGCAATTGCAGTGGTTGCAATATTTGTGGTATTTGTTGAGAAGGAGAATGTTATATCTCCCGCGCCAACACCTTCCGAACCGATGCGTGGCAGGAACATACTCATGGTCATAGCACCAGAGGATTTCAGGGATGAAGAACTCTTTGAACCAAAGGAAATATTTGAGAAGAAAGGTGCAGAAGTGACAATAGCAAGCACAACTACGGAAATGGCGAAAGGAATGTTTGGCAGAACGATAAAGCCCGATTTGAGGATTTCAGATGTGAATGTGGAGGACTATGATGCAATTGTTATTGTTGGAGGTGCAGGCTCAAAGGAATACCTTTGGGATGACAAAGAGCTGAGAGCTATGGTTAAAGAGGCATATAACAAAAACAAAGTTTTAGCTGCTATTTGTCTCTCACCGGTGGTTCTTGCAAAGGCTGGCATCTTAGATGGAAAGAAAGCTACAGTATTCCCCCATAAGGAAGCAATAGACGAACTGAAGAAGAACGGTGCTTACTATGTTGATGAAAACGTAGTTGTTTCTGATAACGTGATAACAGGAAGAGATACTGAGAGCACTGAGGAATTCAGTTTGAAAATCTGTGACGCTCTGTTAAGCCATGAAGAAATGGAAGGAAACCAGTAGCGCAGAAACAGATCGGATGTCATTTTCAGAAGTCTTCAGTTGGACCACAATCGCTTTATTTATAAATTGATTTTTTCTGATTCCAACACTTACGCCAGCGTCGCAAATAGAACAGCGAACGCCAGTACCCTCCTATTTTTTTTCTTATTTCACCCTTTTATAACCACGCCACCCCTCATTTTCTCCTTCTCAAAAGATATACCGCTGCTGATAATCCTGCGATTGCGAAAAACGCTTCAAATCCAGGGACTTCTCTCTCCTCCTTTTCTGCTACGATGTAATTCTCAAATTTCTCTATCAATGGATGATAATCTTTATCGTAACATACAGGGTAAGCAGTGTCGCCTAATCCATCTCCATTTGCATCAGAGCCATTGTAATCACACCAGTAGTTGCCCATGTAGTTAGTGTAGGTGATCCCATCGTATGTGTATGTTATCTTCTCTGTTGAGTTCCAGATATTTCTCGATTTGAAGAAAACCACAGAATAAGCGTTCTTTGTGTTGTTTATAAAATCATTCAAATATATGGTATTGTTGAATGAACCTGAGATGTAAATACCTTCCTTATTGTTTGAGCAATTGTTGTTTGATATGGTATTGTTATTTGAAATGACAATTCCTATACCCTCATCATTATTTAAGAATATATTTTTCAGTACACTGTTGTTGTTTGAATAAGAATCAAGCTTAATCCCATACCAGTCGTTTGAGTAGCATTTGTTTGTTGATATGTTGTTGTTATTTGAATAACCGAGAAGGATACCATATGTGTTGAAGTGGCATTTATTGTCTAATATGTTGTTTTTGTGTGAAAACCAGAGGTGGATGCCAGCCCACCTGTTTGAGCAGTAGTTTTTCAAAATGTCGTTATTGTTTGAATAATAAAGGGAGATGCCCGCTTCGTTATTTGAGCAATTGTTGTTTAATATGCTGCTCTCATTTGAATGCCAGAGAGAGATCCCATCACCGTTGTTTGAGCAGTTATTATTCGATATATTGCAGTAATTTGCATAGTAAAGAAATATTCCGGCAATGTTGGTGGGGCCAGTTATTTCAGCGAAACCAGCGAAATGCCCATAACCAGTTGCACCTTTCACCGTGAACCCTCTAATATGCACATGATCTGCTGCCACTTCAAAAACATGATCACCTGAATTCTCAGCCTCAACGATGCAATTTTCAGAGCCATTCTCGGATTTTATCGTCAATGACTTCGTAATGTCTATATTCTCAACATAAATTCCATCCCTCACAATTATTGTATCTCCATCAGTAGCATTATCCACTGCCCATTGTATTTTGGCATAATTATCAGGCACGTAAATTATTGTTGCAGATGCAATTCCAACGCCTTCAGGTGTTGGAGTAGGTGCTGGTGTTGGAGTAACTGGCGCTGGATGCTCAATGACAAACGAGTTTATGGAGGCATCAAAGATGTCAGCGTATTTATCAAACAATTCCACCGTGGTCGAGCAGGATATTATGTAACACATCTCATCAACGAAGAAATAAACCGCCCTCTGCTTCACCATTGGTATCGGTTGTAAAGTTATGTCGTATCCCTCTCTCCCGTTTATCATTACCTTTTTTGCGCCCATCTCTGATATAAGAGCTCTTAATTTCTCAACATCGCTAACCGAATTTACTGACACAAAGATCATATTTGGGGTATCAGTGAATATTACCGCACCTACTGTACTGATATTTATGCCGTTCATCGCACTCTTGCCTAATATTATTTTTTCTTTTGGCGTCACAGTCCAACCTTCTGGATAGCCTATCTTAAATTTGAACTCTTCGTCTTCGTACCATGTATATCCGGGTGGTAGCGTTGACTCTGCGGCAAGTATCGCTACGGTTCCAAGAGCCATAATCACTGCTAAGGCTATTAAGCCTGCGGTCTCACTTTTTATCATTTCCCATTTTTATTTTATTTCCTCATTTAACCCCTTCGCATCTGTCGCCTGAAGCCTCTTCGATCTGTATTGTCTCCTTTCTGCCCGAAAAGGAACATTGAAATATCAGAAGATGTTCTCCTCGTTATTCAAATCCTCCGTGATTTTTTGTCCACCTACCACGGTGAACTTTCTTGCCCTGGCGGGCTTTTTCAGCGTTGAGGTTGCGATCTCTGAAATAACATCCACGGGATTAAAGCCTGTCTTTGGAATCGCAATTTCAATTTTTCCTTTGCTAATCATTTCCTCTCACCTCTCCCCAACCTTTTCTTCAGGTATTATAAATTTTAAAGCCCCAGCTGCTCCCCCCCTCTTTGAAAAGCGGGGCATCCCTGTTGTTTTCTCCTTCTCTCTCAAAAGATATATCTCAAGAGATATACAACACAACTGCTGCCTACGATTGCGAAAAACGCTTCAAATTTTAGTGGCAGATGAGCCCCATCCGCTTCCACCGCCCGACTTTCACCTGACAGCCTGACCGCCTGCTGGCATTTTGCTGGCATAAGCTGAGACCAGGTTTTCTCTTCCTGTTCGATTATTATGTATGATAAAACATTGAACGCTCAACTTGTTTGCACCTTGTTTATTGCTGTTATCCCGTGAGATTCCCATACAGCCGGCGGATGCCTCATGACGGGCTTGCTTTCTTGGCATCCTTCTCCTTCTCACATGCTCCTTCCCAGCATTCATCACACCATGGCCGCCAGTACCTTTTTTTATTTTTCTCAGCATATTTAAAACAGAATGATGGATCTTGTGGATTCAATGCTCAGGGAGCTTGAGAGGTTGAGGATGGAAGTGTGGGAGTTAAAAGAGAGATTCGCAAATTTTACCGGCTTCTTTGAGCTTAGTGATGAGGAATATAATGCAATAAGGAGAAAAATGGAGAGATATAAAGAGAAAGAGAGGAAGAAAAGCGGCAGTATATATGGTTTCAATGTTGAAATAAGTGATGATGTGTTGAGATCTCTTGGATCCAGAGATGCAAAGAAAATAATAAATTCGCTGAAAAGACCATTCGCCTCTCCATATGAGAGGCTGAAAAGATGCAATCTCTATCGCACAAAGCTTGGAAATTACAACATCATATACTGTGTTGAGGATAAGACAGTGCTCGTTCTCAATGTTTCCCCCTGCCAAGACCGCTCTTCAGCCGGCGGTGATTAGGGAATGCAGTGTTGGCTGTGATGGGATGAGGCAGACTGTGATGGGATGGCGGAAGGGGATTGCAGGGTCTCAGAGAGCTCTCTTTTTTCCTTTCTCTCAACTCTTATGTTTTCTATGAAGGTGTGTGGATAATTTCCGCTCTCATCTTTCTCCTCACCTTTTACCATATCCCATATCGTCAGCAATGCGGTGGAGACTCCGTGCAGCGCTTCCATTTCAACACCTGTCTTCCCGGTGGATTTAACAGTGACCTCTGCAGTTATTGCATCATCATCCATGTGAAACGATACAGAAACATTCTCTATGTTTATGGGATGACAGAGCGGTATGATGTCAGGCGTGCGCTTGACAGCAAGAATTGCGGCTATTTCGGCACAGGAAAGCACATCACCTTTTCTTATGTTTCCCTCTCTTATCGCATCTATCGTGCTTTTTTTCAGTTTTATCCTGCCAGATGCAACTGAAATCCGCTCAACTTCGCTCTTTCCGCCTATATCAACCATCCTGACCATCACGCATCAGCCCCCGTCCTCCTTTATTGATTGTTATGGCGGCCTGTGTGAGATTGAGCAATGGACCTCACTGCACCATCTGGCCGCTGCTGGAAGATTCACTGCTGGAGGAGATAAAAAATTATGTTGAGCAAAAGCACGCCCATGCAGTTACTTCTTCTGACGCCGAGCGTGATGGGCACGATACCGATTGATGTTGCGACAGCGAGTATGAGAATGCCGAGTGTTCCTGACAGGACAAATACAAGTGCCGTGATGATCAGAGCGGTGATCATAAGGAAATGTCGGTAAGATATGTGCTCAAGCATTATGGAAAAGTGTTTGCCGAGCTTGATTGTCAGGAAATATGCGGCGGAACTCGCGATAATTACGGAGATAAGGAGGAGTGAAAGATTATATGGAGGAATGAAACCGTTCCATTGAGTTATTGGCAGGATTTTCCGCAGTGCGATTGCTACTCCGCTCCTTGCTTCAATCAATATGAAAAGTGTTGCCATACAAAATATTGTGTTTGCGGTGTTCACGGCACTCAGAGTCAATATGACATGCTCAGGCGAGCGATTTTTCCGTGCGAGCATTGCTATGACGGTCGCATGTGCGGCGGTGACACCCGGAATAAAGCTGACAAACATCCCGGATGAGGAGCCCACGAAAGCGCTTTTCATTGCGGATGAGATTTTTATCCGGGTTTTTTCTGTTTTCTGTGCGGGTATTTCAGGAGTGTGTAGAAGCGAAAATATGACTGTTGAAAGACCGAACAATCCTGTAAGCGCGGGAAAAAGCGCATTTGACGATGATGCGAAAACAGGACTGCTCAGGTTCATATTTGAGATGAAGTATCCGAAAACGCCTGACAATATGAAGACGAAAGAAGATGCGATGACAGCCTCAACAGGCTCCATGCTCTTTATGCTTTCGCTCAGTATGAGGAGCAGAGATATGCCTATCAGCACATACAGCGTGAAATCACTGACATATGAATACAAAAAAAGCATTAACTTGAAGGGCAGCAAGAATGCGAATGCAAATATGACGGCGAAAAAGCTTCCTGCCGCAGATAACACGACAGCCTCATATGCCCTTCCCTGAAGCAGCATGGTATGTGCCGGAAGAACGCTCAGCGCTGTCTCCCCTTCGGGCGCACCTATGAAAGCGGACGGAATGAATGAGAGAAATGTGTGCGTCACAGACGCAGACAGCAGGAATGCGGATATAAGAAGCTCATGCTCAGCAGACGCCGCAGATGAAAGCGCAGCCAGCGTGATCAGGAGGGAAGCGATGTTGTTGGGGTGTATTCCGGGTATCAATCCAGTTAGCGTGCCTGAAATCACGCCGGCGAGCGATGATGCTATGAGCAGCAGGAGTGTTTCCCCATTATCCATCTATCCGAATGCTAAGATATGGCATCCTGATATAGGATTCTGAGAAGTCTGACCTTTGAAGGCCACCTCCCATCAAAAAAGCCACCTCCCATCAAAAAACGCATCAAACACATCACATTTCGCCGCTCCTCATTCCAATAGCTGATTCCTATCTCTTCATGGCAGAGGGAGAGGCGGAGGTATGGCTGGGGCTGCTGTGGAGATTGAGCCTCCACCACCGCAAGACTGAAAGCGCCGGCTGTCCTCCTCCGATTTCTCCATCTACTATCCCTCATCATAATCAATAAGAAGATGACAATGTCGCCAAGTGATATGAGGGTTGATGTTTCAGTGATTTTACCCGCGTATAACGAAGCGAAGAGAATAGAGCGTGCGGTTTATGAGGTGGATAGGGCGCTTTCATCTTTCTGCAGGAGATATGAGATCATCATCGCGGAGGACGGCAGCACGGACGGAACGGATAAAATAGCAAGAAGACTTGCGAGCAAGATCGCAAATGTCAGATATCTGCACAGCAACGAGCGCTTAGGTCGCGGAAAGGCGCTGAACAAAGCATTCAAAGTGGCTGAGGGTGATGTTCTCGCATATGTTGATGTTGATCTTTCAACAGACCTGAAATATCTTCGCGCATTGATAGATGCAATAATTGAGGGATACGATTTCGCCACAGGCTCAAGGTTGCTCAGCGAATCACACACCTCAAGATCGTTTAAAAGGGACTTGCTGAGCCGTGTCTATAATTTCCTCGTTAGGCTTCTGCTTCGTTCAGAGCTGCGGGACCATCAGTGCGGATTCAAGGCATTCCGCAGAAATGCACTTCTCAGTATTATTGATGATGTTCGTGATGAGCACTGGTTCTGGGACACTGAACTGCTCGTGAAAGCGCAGTGGCGTGGATTCCGCGTGAAAGAAATTCCGGTGAAATGGCAGGAAAAAGGCGCTGAGACAAAGGTCAGGATAATGAGGGACAGCATATCAATGCTGATAAATGTGCTCAAACTGCGCTTCAGCCACGAAGAAAAATGATTGATTAAAATGATTGATTTGAGAGGTAGAAGTTTGTGGCTCCCCACCATCCGGCTGAAGGCACAGGAGGATGACGGGAGAGGATCAAGCGATTACGGGAGAACTGTCAGTCATGAATAAAACTCAACCTCCGTGCTGCCCTTCAAAAATATTGCTTTTGCCTCTACTGTGGCAGTCCCTCTGACCGTGGAAGATGTCAAAGTTGCCTTAACAGCCGCATGTCCAGCAGGTATTTTTACCGGGCTCTCTATCGTCCCATTATCTGTTGCCAGTTCAACCATCACATCCTCGGGTACAGGAATTGGTATTCCGTTATTATCCTCTATCTTTATCGTTATCGTTGATTTTGAAGCCCCATCAGCCGGGATTTCCGCAGGTTCTGCTGAGAGTTTCAGTTTTATTTCCGGTATTTTCATCAAATCGCAATGAACATGCGTTCTTTGATTTGCATCAACAATTGCTTCCCTTTCACAATCAAAGTAGCCGAATTTTCTGAATTTCACGATATGCGCACCCACTGGCACTTCATGCACGGTTACTGGTGACAATCCTATATATGTGGTATCAAGATAAACCAGAGCGTTTTGTGGATCTGAATCCGCATATATTGAGCCCTTTTCGTCTCCTTCCCTGCCTTTTCTGCTTTCTCCGCCTTTGGCGTTTGAATTTCTTTTTTTAATTTTTTTAAGGGCTTTTCTGATAATCAGAAGGACAGCAGCAATAGCAGTCGCTGCCGAAATCCATATCCATGGAACTGGTGATGTTTCCAACTTCAACTCCAACCGCACTTCTTCTGACCATGCTCCATCATCGTCTCTGACAGCAAAGCTATACCATCCCGCCTGGATATCCTCGCGCTCAAGCGTGAACCGCGAGCCGGAATTCAAAAAAGTTCTTCCATCAGGTAATGTCCAGCGGCATTCCACAACCTCTCCATCCTCATCTTCGCCATAGCCCTCAAATGTCACTCTTTCTCCCTCTCTCACCGGGTTTGGATAGATGTGGATGTGTGCAGTTGGTGGTGCGTTCGGTGTGACGATGTTAACGGTTATGCTGCAACTGTCTGATAAACCATCGTTGTCAGTCACTGTGAGCGTGACATTATATTGCCCGCTATGATAATATGTGTGTTCTATGTTCATTCCCACGCCAGTATCTCCGTCACCGAAGTCCCAATTGTAAGATACTATTTCCCCATCTCTGTCGCTTGATGCTTCCGCACTGAACGATACACTTTCCCCTTCGTTTATCTTCCCCGCGGATATCACAGCGGTTGGAGGTATAAGTGGAGGAGTGGGTGTGGGAGGAGCAGTGGTTTTAAAGTCCCATTCATATGATTCCTCCATGGTATTGCCTGCCAGATCCCTCGCTCCCTGTTCAATACGAACAGAGTATCTCGTGTCATAGCTGAGATTGCCCGGAACAAATATCATTGTGTTTCCTTTCCAATAAAATTTGCCCGCGACTTCAGGATAAATATAGAAGGCATCTTCCGCAGATTTGCTGTTCATGGGCTCACTGAATGTTATTGTTATTTCTGTTTCAACAGGGACATTCTCGCCTGTTGGTGTGGTTTCTATTATGGTTGGTGGTTCTGTTTCTGATTCGCCTGTTGGTGTGGTTTCTGTTGTGGCTGGTGAGGCTGGTGGGGTCGGTGAGGCTGGTGGGGTCGGTGAGGCTGGTGGGGTCGCTGGATAGGTCAGCGTTAGAGTGCCATAATTTTCAGCAGAAGAAGAAAGAACTCTGACAGATATTTGCCATTTACCTGTGGTATCTCCGGAAACATCACATTTCAGAAAATAGCGTCCCTCAACATAATATCCCTTTATTTGTTCACCCAATGGGGATTGCAGGATCAGTTCAATATCCTCAGAGTTTTTATTCAATTCCAGTTCAGCATATATTTCACCCGGCTCCTCCACAACGAACTCAGCGATAAAGGGATTCTCTCGGCTAACCTCAATCTCCTCCTTAATTGTTGCCGCACTGCCTGCGAGTGATCCCATAATCAGCACAACAGGGAGTAACAGTCCTCTCCATCCCATTTCATACCTCTATATCCTATCTTCACACCTTCCAGAAGCACCGCTAAAGTCCAAGCTATATATATAATTTTTTGAATTTGCTGAGTTCCGCATGGGAATGAATCCATGCATTCATCATCATCCATGCCCCTGCCTGTTGAAACACCCCTTTTTCGCACCTCCTTCCATGACGAAGGACGATCCCCATGCATCCCTTATCCACAATCCCCTGCTCCACCCAGGCAGCAACTTCGCCGAATAGATAGAAATTGAGGAACAGAATGGACAAATATACACGATTTCATTCGGTTTTTCAGTCTCAAACCCGCTTTCTTTATAATATCAATAATCAATATCAATAATCACACGCTCGGGCACCTCTGGACCTAAATTTGCTTCTTATGGCAGTATAAGCACTCATACTTTATTGTCTGACTGCGTCGTTCAGCTTCAGGCGATGTTGTCCGCGTGCTGCGTTCAATATTTTTCGCATTCTCATCCACTTCCCCACAATTTCTGCGCGCTCAAACTGCATTTTGAGATAAAATGACTGGGCATCATAGTTTGTGATGCCAACCCATAGCTCCGCAATGCTGAGATCCCTCTCCTCAAAATATGCAAGACCGCGAAGCAGCATCGCCTTCCCTATACCCCTTCCACGCATCTCAGGCAGCACAAATATCTCATGAATCTCTCCAACAACGCAGTTTTCAAAATAGCTGAACCAATTTGCATCGCAAGCAATGAATCCAACAGCTGAATTTCCGACTTCATAAACGAAAAAACCATTAGAATCTCTATATAGCAGCCATTTGAAATATCTTTTAACCTCATTTCTTTTGTTATATGCATATTCTTCAAGATTTTCATAGGATTTCATGTATACATCTATGAACTCTCGCATATCTTCACGCTTCACATTCCTTATCCGCATCTATTTTATTTCGATTATCATATTATATGAAGGATGATGAAGGATGAAGATGCGAGCAAGGACGCTGGAACTTCTGAGAAGGCTTGTTGAGATAAAGTCTCCATCAGGTGAGGAGGATGAGATACTGGGATTTATCTCTGATTATATTGAGAGATCGGGATTCAAGATTGTTGAGGAGAAATATGGTGTGATTGTTCGCGGTGCGAATGAGAATTTCTGGGTTGTTACGCATGTGGACACTGTAAATACTAATTATAAATTTTGTTTTGATGGATATTATGCATATGGAACGGGGGTTTGTGATGCGAAGGGGAGTGTTGCAGCGATATTGATGGCACTTGATGCGCTTAATGAGCAAAGCGCCCCTCGCGGGGAGAAGCATGCGGAAGAATGTGATGAGAAGAGCGATCTAAACATGAGCATTGCGTTACTGCGTGATGAGGAGGGAGAGGGCACGGGCTCTGAAGAATTTGCACGCCGCAGTCGTGGGAGTGACCGTGGCAACAGTGGAGATGGGAGAGATGATGATCTCATTCTGAGCTGCGGAGGTGATGATGAATGTGAGGTGAGAGGGAGAGAGGAGAATAGGAGGAGAGAAAGAAATGAGGGAGAAAGAAAAAAGGGAGAAAAAGAAAAAGAGAAAGGGAGAGAGACAGAGAGAAGGAGAGGGAGAAAGAGAAAGAAAAAAAATGGTAATATGAGGGCGGTTGTGATGGAGCCGACATCGTTGAGGGTTGCAGATGCTCATCTGGGGTCGCTTGAGGTTTTGCTTCGCGTATATGGAATGTCAGCGCATGGCTCAACACCTGAAATGGGAGTGAATGCAATAGAGGAGATGTTCCGCATCCTGAGGGATCTCAGGGAGCTTCATCCGTGTTTTTTGCAGTGCATCCGTGGTGGAAGCGATTTATATGCGGTTCCAGAGCGCTGTGAGGCGCGTTTGGAATTCAGGTTGAAGCCGTCTGAAAGTGCATCCTCGCTCAAAAAAGCGCTTATAGAAGTGATTTCATCACGCTGCATCGTTGTCACTGATGGAGAGTATGTGAAAGGAGCAGATGCGGGAGGAGAAGTTGTCTGTCATATTGACATACTGGATGAGACCGACGGCTTCAGGATAGAGGGAGTTGCGAGGGAAGCACTTGAATTCGCCATACATTCAACGGGAATGACTGTGGAATACTGTGAGATGCCCTCATGGACTGATGCGCTGAACCTTCATGAATTCGGATGGGATGTTGCTGTCTGGGGTCCTGGAGAGCTCTGGCGATGCCACACACCCTCAGAGCGCATATCATTGGATGAGATAGCGCACGCCACCCGCATTCTCATAGCACTGAACGAGCTTTGTGTTCAGGTGGAGAAATGAAGGGAACAACACACATAGAAATATTCGGTTTGAGAGGGATTCCTGAGATAAAAGAGGGTGATGACATTGCTGGAATATTCATTGAGGCGCTTCATGCAAACAATATTTCGATCAGAGACGGAGATGCAATTGTTTTCGCATCAAAAATAATATCAAAGAGCGAGGGGCGCATTGTATCTCTATCAGCTGTCAATCCGAGCGAGGAAGCATTTAGATTGGCAGAGCGTACAGGCGGAGAAAACAGGAAAGACCCGAGGATAGTGCAGATAATAATTGATGAATCTCGCGAAATCGTGAGAACGGGAAACGGACACATTATTGTGGAGACAAAACACGGTTTTATATGTGCGAATGCTGGCATTGACGAGTCAAATGTGCCGGAGGGTTATGTTATTCTTCTTCCTGAAGATCCTCAAAGGAGTGCTGATGTGCTCAGAGCTGAGATAGAGAGAAGGATCAACAGGAAAATCGCTGTTCTCATAGCTGATTCGCACGGAAGGGCGTTCAGAGACGGAGTTGTCGGCACATGCATAGGCGTTTCTGGAATCTCACCACTCCTCGACAGGAGGGGAGATGCCGATCGGTTTGGCAGGATCGCAAGAGTGACCAAGGTGGCAGTTGCTGATGAGATATGCGCAGCCGCAAATCTCGTCATGGGCGAACTGAGTGAGGGCATACCAATCGCAATCGTCAGAGGATTGAATCTGCCTCACAATTCAGGAAGTATATCCGAAATACTGTTCAGCAGGGAGAGAGACCTTTTCAGATGAAAAAGCATTTTATAGATGAAAAAGCATTTTATCATTCAGTTTTATCGGATTTGGCATTATCTTTATCAGATCCGGCATTATCGGATCCATCGGATTGGTCATTATCAGATTCGGTATCAACAAGCATTATCATTATATCGTTCACATTCGTGCCTGTTCTGCCTGTGAGCAATGCATCGTTAAGCGCAGTGAAGAAGGAGTTTGAGTCGTTTTTCTGGAGAAATTTTTCCGGATCAATTCCCAATTCTTTTGCTCTTTTCACTGTGAATCCGTCTGCAATCGCTCCTGCAGCTTCGCTCATGCCGTCAATGCCATCTGTGCCGATTGATGCTATGACAGTTTTGGACATGCCATCCATGCGAACAGCCGCGCTCAACACAAACTCCTGATTTCTCCCTCCTTTTCCATCTCCAGTAACAGTGACTGTTGTCTCACCGCCCGCAATGACCGCTGCTGGCGTCTCAATAGGAATTCCGTAGCGGCGAATGTCCCTCGCAATCGCGACAAAAACCCTCGCAACCTCTCTGCTTTCGCCCTCAAGATGCGTCGTCAGGAGAAGCGTGTTGTAGCCTCTCGCCCTCGCCTCTTCTTCCGCAGCTCTCGCGGCAACGAGATTATTACCTATGATTATGTTTTGCGCGTTGCGTTTTTCATGCCTGCGAAGCTCTTCCTCCGCCAAGCCTCTTGCAATGAAATTCCTGACGCTCTCTGGAACTCTCTCCCAAAGTCCGTATTTTTCAAGCACTTCCTTCGCATCGCTGAATGTTGAAGTGTCTTCAGCCGTCGGACCTGAGGCAATCGCATCAACAGGGTCTCCAATCACATCCGAGAGAATGAGAGCAAGCGTTTTCGCAGGCATCGCAGCATCGGCGAGCTTCCCGCCCTTCACCGCAGAAATTTTCTTGCGAACCACATTCAATTCGCTCACTGTGCATCCAGACCTCAAAAGAAGCTCCGTCACCTCCTTTTTGTCTTCAAGCGTTAGACCTTCAGCGGGCTTTGCGAGCAGTGAAGAGCCTCCTCCTGAAATCAGAGCGATGAATATGTCATTTTTCTCGCAATTCCGGGCGATTTCAAGCGCCTTCTCCGCTGCATGCACGGAGCTCTCGTCTGGAACAGGGTGCGATGCCTCCAAAATTTCAAAATTCTTCGGATGCGAGCCACGCTGACCTCTCGGAATGACCACAATTCCTTCGTCAACGCTCAAAATTTCCTCAATCGCTCTCGCCATCGCAAGACTCGCCTTGCCGAAGGCAACAACCCTCACCTTACCACGCAGTTCAACATCTGCGGTGGCGTTCTCGCCTGAAACCTTCAGCTTTCTGCCCTCAACTCTCACACGGTTGCACACAAGACCGTAAGGGTCAACAGATTTAACCGCACTTGCGAGAATTGCGAGGGCATCTTCCCTCAATCTCCTTTCGCTTTTTTCGCTGTTTGCGAGAATCTCTTTGTGATTTGAGAAGAGCTTGCCCGCACTTTTCCCTTCCACCGTTCTCACCCTGCAAGATGGCCCACATCGTGATTAACAACCGAAAAAATTAAAGTCGCGATACAGAGAGCCTCCTGACGGTAGCAGGGGGCGAGGAGAGGCAGGACTGCGGATGTGATGAATATGAAAATAAAAAATAATAAAAAATAAAGAAAAGAGGGGATCGGGATGAGAGGGAATAAACATCTGGTATTCGGTGTTTGCGTGGCATTCGTGCTTTGTGCTTTCGCATCTGTGGCGTCTGCAAGGACGATATATGTGCCTGACGATTATGCGAAGATTCAGTGGGCTGTTGATAATGCTACTGATGGAGATACAATTATTGTGAGGGATGGAATTTACTATGAGAATGTGAATGTCTACAAACAGTTGACGCTAAAATCTGAGAACAGCTCTGCTAATTGTATTATCTTAGCTGCAAATTCGATGGATCATGCACTTGAGATAACTGCAGATTATGTTAATATAAGCGGATTAACCGTGACTGGGGCGAATGGGGAGGAGATATTAGCTGGGATATCCCTAAACAATGCAAATTACTGTAACATTTCAAATAACAATATATATGATAATTCAAATGGAATTTATATTTATCATTCAAACTGTAATAACTTAATAAATAATACAGTATCGCATAGCGATGGGGGTATCAAAATTCTTTACTCTCAATATAACATTATTAGTAATAATAAAATATCAAACAACACATTTGGAATCTACTTACATAATTCATCTTATAACAGTATCACAGAAAACGAAATAAGTTGGAATGAATTATATGGCATCCAATTATGGGATGTAGGAACAATTCCTCCTCAACCTTCCATTCAAAACATTATAAAAGCCAACAATATATACGGAAACAAAGATGGAATTTGGGTATATTCTCCAGATAATTTAATTTACCTTAATAATTTTAATAACATTAATAATGTTACTTATCATCGTGGTAACAACATCTGGAACTCCACTGAACAAATAACTTACACATATAACGGAAAACAGTATACGAATTACTTAGGAAACTACTGGAGCGATTACAGAGGCTATGATGCGAATAGAGATGGGATTGGAGATACTTCTTACAGTATAAACACAGATAAAGACAATTATCCACTTATTGAGAGATTTGAGAATTATTTTGTGGAGACGCCTACGCCTTCTCCAACGCCCTCTCCTACTCCCTCGCCTTCACCATCACCAACGCCGACTCCAGCGAAAATATTTGACACTGGTAGACCAGAAAATCCATATCCCTCCATATCAGGTAAATTCATGGGCACAATAAAAACAAATACTAAAATAATAGCAACAAAATTATACACATATGCATGCAAAGGAACAGGAGGTCACACCGAATATGCTCTTATATGCAACTCAACTTGGTGTGCTTATGCGGAATGGGAGGGTTACAAAGAGGACTGGATGAACATCCCCTTCAACAGAACTGTCGTATTAATGCCTTATGAGACATACAATATAACGATAGTAACTGGTTCATATCCGCAGATTCATCACACATCTTCACTGAAAACAGAAAATGGATGGATAAACTGCACTGAATTCGTGGATGCAAACGGAAATAAATATGAAAATTGGATCCCGGCAATAAAACTGGGGTCATAAGAACAGAACAAAATAAAACAAAACGAAAACAAAACAAAAAACTCACCATGCCTCTCGCTTCAAGCGCATTTTGAAGCCCAGAAAGTTTGTGAGCAAATGCAGCGGTGGCGTCAGAAGAATCACAGCAATCGCAACAGACAGTGTGAAATTTGCGAGAAACCATTCCCGTGCAAATGCGAAAAGGAACAGCCAAGCGCCTGCAACAAAATCCAACTGGTCAAGCAGTGGAAAAAGAGCGCCCCTTCTCAGTCCCAAGCGACGCTTCACGAAGCTCGCTGCGATGTCGCCGAGCAGCGCACCCACACAGAGACATAGCAGGACGACAGATGCGAAATCTGCATTCGCAGAGAATTCAGGCATCCGAAGCGATTTTGCAGAAAATTGTTGCAGTGTTCCGACGAGCAATCCCGCCGAGACTCCGAAGAAGAAGCCTTCGTATGTTTTTCCGTCTCCGAGAATTCTGTTCTTTCGCAGATTTCTGCGCAAGTCAATAGGCGTCCTGCCGAAAATTCCACCGAAAAATGCGGCAGCTCCATTCGCTATGTATGCAGGAAGCATGAGCCATATCGCCATCACAACTGTGTCTATGAGCGACATCTCACCCATCTCCACCTCCATGCATCATGCTCCATGCATCGCTAAGGAGAGGCATTAAATTTGAGAGAGGTGTAAGTTCGTGCCTGCTTTCAGCGGGAGAACAGACCAATCTCCGCCTGAGCCGCAACGCGCCGCCACTGCGAAGAGGAGTGTGAAGATATATAGCAGGATGGATGAAGCGATGATTGATTATGAGCGCGCTGACGGATAGAAAGCGGAACAGTGGCAATCATCTCAGTATCGTGATAGTTGCTGCTATCACACTGGTATTTACTGCGCTTGCACTGTTCAACATGGGCACATTTCACATTCCGATCTCATGTTGGCAACCGGCCGCAGGCGGTGATGGGCGAACTGAGATGATCGTGCAGCTTCAGAACTGCACATCCGACGGATGTGATGTGAGCGCCATATATGTTTTTCTGTGCGACGCAAACGCCACGAAATTTGAGGTTTTCTGTGGAAGCAGAAGCTCCCATATGGGCGATACAAATACAGGCGACACGAGCAACATCAGTCACAGATGGCGCAAGGTGCTTACATACGACAACTCCAACGATGTGCGTTTCTGCAATTGGGTGCGCCTTGCACTGAACAGAAAAACTGACATGCTTAAATTCGTTTTTGAACCCACATACGGGAAGATAGGTGAGATACTCATCATATCTGCGGAAGGCCACAGGATACCAGTGCGCATTGGCAGTATCAAATCAACAGACACAGCTGACAAATCGGCTGACAACACAGCAAACAGCATGAAAAGCATCGGCGATAAAAGCATCAGCGATCCAGGAAATATTTTCGACGAGCAGGATGAGATTGAGCTGCCGATAACGCAGAAGAACGGTGCATATTTTGACGAGATGTATTTTGTCAGAACCGCATGGGAGTATCTTCACCTTGAAGAACCCTATGAGACCACCCATCCTCCTCTCGGAAAGCTGATAATTGCGCTTGGCATCATTCTTTTTGGCATGAATCCTTTTGGGTGGCGTGTTATCGGCGTCATAGCAGCGGCAGCGATGATACCTGTCATGTTCCTGTTTGCGAGGCGCCTTTTTGGCAGCAACACAGCCGGATACTTCGCAGCCTACCTTCTGGCATTTGACTTCATGCATTTTTCACTCGCAAGGCTCGCAACAGGCGAGATATATCTGTTCTTCTTCTCACTTCTCACATTCTTCTTCTTCCACGAATATCTGCGGAAAAGGCAGCAGAACAAGGCGGCGAGAATGTCGCTTTTCATCAGCATAGTGTGCTGTGGATTGTGGTTCGCTGTCAAATGGACTGCCTTTTATGGGTTCCTCACCATAATTATCCTGTTCCTTCTGCTCGCGAGGAAAGAGCATGTTCGCAGTGATTTTAATGTAATTCTGGCTGGTGTATTCGCATCCGCCGCAATATACATTGCAACTTACATACCCTATATGCTTTCAGGTCATCCGCTTTTTGACATGAGCAGACTGCCTTTGTACATGCAATACGTGTCCGAATACCTGAGGGGAGGCACTGTGAATATAACAACTCCATCACCGCTGACAGTTTTTGACCTTCAGATAGGTATGTTCCTCTATCATGCGAGCCTCAATGCGACGCATCCCTTCTCATCGCCATGGTGGTCGTGGCCTCTCATCCTGAAGCCGCTCTGGATGTTCGTGAACACGGAGGGAAACACTGTCTCAACGGTCGTTTTGATGGGAAATCCCGTGATATGGTGGAGTGCGATACCGGCGATCGCTGCAACTTCAGTCGCTGCATTCGTGAGACATGAAAAAATCACATCATCAGGAGTCCCATCAGGAGCAGCAGACCCGCACAATGAGGCGACAGCCGCAGCGCCAGCCGCACATTCAAAAATACTGAAGCAGCTTTTCATAATCATACCCTTCTTCTCCCTCTGGCTGCCATACGCGCTCATCCCGCGCATACTCTTCATCTATCATTTCGCACCTGCCACCACATTTCTCATACTCGCAGTGACATACTGGCTTGAATTGCTGTGGGAGGATAAAGACAGCAAAGCTCTCTCAAGGAGCATTGTCATCGCATATCTCATATTCGTTGCCGCTGTATTTGTGATGTTTTATCCCGTTATCTCAGGAATGCCGGTTTCTCCTGAATACAGGGACAGCCTTAAATGGCTGCCTCAATGGTATTTCTGAGCCAATCCCCCCACCACATGTGATTTGCATTGTTGTCTGGTTCTCTGTCTGATGCTCTGCCTGAACGACTGATGCTCTGCCTGAAGCAGCAGTGATGTGATCCATGTGATCAGATACGGGGAGCACAACATTGAGGCCAACATTGAGGCTGATGTCTGGTGGGCACTCACTGTGGTGCGGGGAGATGTTTGTGAGAGCCAAATATCATTTCATTCTATACAGCTTTCAGCGTTCAACTGCCAACTCCTCACAGTTCAGCATTCATTCTTTCCATATTTTAGCAACAGTATTTATATATAATGTGCAATATTGTGTAAAGGAGGTGGTAGTATGGCGAAGATAATAATAGAAGCAGATTCTTTGGAAGAGGTAAGGGAGATGTTGAGGGAGAGGCCGGGTGCTCCTGAAGGTCTTGGCTCTCTGATTCAGGATTTCGAGAAAGTGCTCGCAGCGGTTGAGAGAGCGAAGGCTGAGGACCCGAGAGGGAGAGCAAAGCGGAAAATAGCGGAATACGCAGGCATAAGCGACGCGACAAGGGTCGGCGAGATACTCCGTCTTCTTGAGAAACACGGACTCGTCGAGAAGGAGACAAGAGGCAGATGGAAAGCAGCCAGATGATTTTTTGATTTGCTGTCTTATTTCATCTTTCCTCCTTTTTTTTGCTTTTTCTCTTTTTCCGATGCCTCCGATGCCTGTGCTACTTCCACTTTCGTGTTCGGACAATCTGTTCAGCTTCTGCAGTCAGAAGTCAGAATGTGGAAGTGCGGTGCTGATGTTGATACTGATGCTGATGCTGGATGCTGATACTGATATATTTAAAGAGAACAAACATATATGAAATGACAGAGGAGGAGGGATACTTCAGTGAAATAGCGGACAGCGAGAACCTCGCGACGGAGGCGCAGATAAGGAAG
Source organism: Candidatus Methanoxibalbensis ujae (assembly GCA_026134085.1). GTDB lineage: Archaea > Halobacteriota > Syntropharchaeia > Alkanophagales > Methanospirareceae > Methanoxibalbensis > Methanoxibalbensis ujae. The sequence continues at coordinate 2,376 of JAOQIN010000017.1, read as the reverse complement.
ATATACGCGCTGCTGCACAGACTCGGTATTGACCCCAGGGATTTCAAGGAGGAGAGAGGTTTCACGAACTATGCGAAATTGACGAGAAGGCAGGCTTCCGAGATGATTGATGAGCTTGAAAGGAGGGAAATGGTGCAGATAGAAGAGAAGCTGAAGGCTGATGCGCGGCAGACAGCGGAGCATGCTGAGATTACGGAAACAGCCACATCGCAACGCACAACTGCGGCGACAGCGGCAGAAGGAGAAGGAGTTGGAGCTGGAGAAGGAGTTGAAGTTGAAGCAGGAGTTGAAGTTGAAGTTGAGGAGAAGAAAGCCAAAAAGGCTGCTGAGGAAGAGGTTGCTCGTGCTGCGAGATTGATGAGAATGTGCGTGGGTGAGGCGAAGCGGATTGTGGAGGAGGAGATGCCTTTCGTAGTCAGCGAGGCGATAAAGGCGAAAACAATAGGATCAATCGCTGCAACACTGTTCATACAGCTTGAAAGCAGAAGTCACAGATGGGTGAACGAGCTTCACTCAGCCAGCATGCAGTGAAGAAAACAGCTCTCACAGATCCCTGCGGACAAGTGTTTCCGCGTCTATCCATCTTCCGCCGCTTATTTTCACACCGGGATATATTGACACATTTATTCCTGTCTTGACATCATCACCTATGACAGCACCGAGCTTTCTCCTCCCTGAATCAACAACCTCGCCCTTCACGAGCATTTTCACATTTTTCCCGTCAAAACGCAGGTTGGCTATTTTTGTTCCGGCGCCCAGATTGCATCTCTCCCCTATTATGCTGTCCGCAACATAGTTGAGATGGGGAACCCTGCTCCTCCTCATGACGACACTCCGCTTAACAACGCTGAACTCTCCAACTGTGCATCCATCTCCTATGACTGAATGCTCTATGACACAGTTTTTGATCTCACAGTCCCTTCCGATTATCACGGGCTTCCTTATTATGGCGGTATCCCACACATCTGTGTTCTCGCCTATGTGAAATCCGATCTTGCGCAGCATATACATGTTCGCATCAAGATAATCCCACGGATACCCGATGTCCCTCCAGTATCCCTCAAATATTATCGTTTTTATACCGCTTCCATCGCGATCGCTGCCATTGCTATCGCTGCCATCGCTGCGGTCAGCAAGTTCACGGCTCATTGCTGTGAGTGCATCGGTTATCTCATATTCACCGCGTTCGCTCTGTGATGTCTGTGCGATGAAATCAACTATCTCAGGCTCCAGATGATAAAGTCCCGCGTTTATGAAGCCCTCACCGCGTCCTTTCTTCTCTCTTATATCATGCAGAAATCCCCCGTGAGTTATGACCTCGCCGTATGCCGAAACATCTGAGACCCGGTATATGAGCATTGCATTTTTCTCTCTGATGAGAGCATCAAGCGGGCCGTCGAAGAACACATCACCGTATATGAGGATGAAGTCCTCATCTATGAACTCACGAGCCGCGTAAACAGCGCTTGCCGTCCCGCTTATTCGTGTATCTCTGTAAAACTTCACATCATCCAGATGTGCTCTCAATTTCTCCTCATAATGCCCCGCCACAACCGCAATCTCATAAACACCCTCTCTTTTCAACGCGGCAATTTGATAATCAATGAGTGGCTTGTTCGCGATCGGAAGAAGAGCTTTCGGTCTGCTTTCAGTCATGGGAAGCAGCCTCTCTCCTCTGCCTGCTGCGAGTATAAGAGCCTTCATCTTAACCACCTCAAGGAGACTCCATCCGAAAGGGTGGAGAAGAATTGAGGCAAATATTTAATATTTGTTTGAATAATATATAACTATGCAGGTTGCAAAAATTACGGTGAAGGTTTCCAATAAGATTAATAAAGATAAATTTCTTTCTTTGAGGAATTTCTTCACCACATATCAAACCGTAGCAAGGATTTACTACTCTTACATTCTTGAAAATTCTTAAGAGAAACTTTGCTCCGGAGAAATAACCGCTGAGGATTTGAAAAATCTTCTGCATAAAAAACTTTACAAGAAAATCAGAGAGAGCTTTGATATCTCTTCTCAAACAGTTCAGGAAATAAGAGATGTAGTTGTGGAAACTATTAACTCTTATTCTCAACTGATCAGAAGGGGTAGAAAAGCATCTTTGCCAAAAATTGAGGAATTTACTGTAAGACTCAATCATCCTCGTGTAGTAAGCGTTTTCGAGCATGGTATGGAATTCAATTTTTTCTTTAAGATAAAGGTTAATGGAGATAAGAGGGTTGCTATTCCTATTGAGTGCGGAGAAATACAAAAACAATTGCTTGAAGATGCTTTGAACGGAAAGTATAAAATCGGTGCTTTTCAGTTGGTCAGAAGAGATGGTCGGTTTTACTTCGTTATTCCTATCAAAAAAGAGGTTGAAATCAAGCA
>JAOQIN010000016.1 GCA_026134085.1 Candidatus Methanoxibalbensis ujae | reverse complement strand
ACTCTAAGGAAGAGGAGAATCCGATGTTCTATGAGCGATGGAGCGTTTGAGGAGAGAGCATCGTGTCGAGGAAGAAAATCAAAGAACCGGCTGAAGCAGCTGCGAAGGCTGTGCAGGGTATATGGAATGGAGAGGAGGAGAAACGATTATAGAGGTTCTATGGATAACTATTATGTGGAGGACCTGAGTATAGATAGCATGAAGAAAAATCTTAACCGAAATTTCGGACGCCTCTGAAGTTCATTCGCCACCTGCAAGGCTGAGAAAGCTGGTAGAACTGTAGTGTTCCTTCAATGGGAAATCACTCGCAGAATATTAGAAAAGTCGGGGAGCCTGTTGTCTCATACTCCATTTCACCGTTGATAATGGGGCAAGTTCTTTTGAGGTAGCAGGAACCCAACTGGATGCCCCTCTCTGAAGTGAGGGCGGGAGGTAACAACAAAATCACAACATGTAAAAGTGAGGGAAAGAGCCATGAAACCTCTATCGCCATCCACCGAAAACGATGTGACGAATTAAAATCTGCTCGGATAGAGGAAGAATTGGTTGAAAGGGGAGAAGTTGAAGACAAAATGCGGGCTGAGTTTTTTGTATCGGGAGATAAGGATTCGTTGATTGAGAGGTGGGGAAATAAGATAAGAGAGGGTGGAAGATAGGGGTAGAGGAAGAGAGGGAAAAATCAGTGGAGGTAAAGTGGAAGAAAGGGTGGCACAGGCTTTGTTTAGAAGCAAGCCTGATATTTAACGGTTATGATATACCTGATATACCTTATGAAAACTTATCCATACAATGGCGATTCCACTACCAAAGAGAGATCAAGCCATCCCCGTCTCTTTTGAGAAGATTGTTATTATAGCACCAGCAATTGCTAAAATTAGTCCAATTATCCCGAATGCTATATACACTTCATTTTCATCCATCTTTTACACCTCCACTACTCCTATAACACCAAGTATTGCTACCATCAATCCCGCCACCAAGTAAACCTAAATATTTGAAATGAGCGAAGAATGCAAAGAAACAGAAGTAAAATAAATGCCAAGGCCCGTGTAATTTGAAAGCTTCAAATCCCAGAAACCCTAAAAAGCCTGAAAATCCGTTCATCCTAAGTTTATCTCTCGTTTCTCTCTTTTTCATGTCCATAGTATATTTATCTAAGCCACTGCGGAGTCCGATTTCTCTTAACGGGCGTATCCGAAGTTCCAAGCGGAGCGAGGAATTTGGACGGAGCGCTAGCGAAGTCGGATACGCACCTGGCGTGGGCGATAGCCCCCAAGCGAACGGAGAGTCGGGCGGCGTCATTTTGTCAACTCCTTCAGTTTCTTTAAGATTCTGTATTCCTCTCCTGTTTCTTTCCATTCTTTAATTATATGTTCAATTTTTTCCTTCAATTCTTCAGAAGTCATATCTTCAGGCTCGCTACAATTGACATTTTTTGATGAAAAGAATTTGTAGATCTCTTTCAATGGATTTTCCTGCCGAAACTCTATAACTTTTACCCCCATTTTCTCAGATTCCTTAATCATCATTTCCGTCAATCTATCAATCATCTCCAATCTCTGGATTCCCAATTCCCAGTAATTTTAATTCAATAGTAATAGGTTCCTTATCTTTGTTGAATACAATGGCGTCAATTTCTCTGTTTTCAACCAACCCCTTCTTTTTCATTTCATCAAGAATTAAAATGTAATCGTCCTCTGGAATCCCAAGAATTGTGAAAATCACATACAAAAGGCTCTTCTCTGTCTGCTTTCCCACCTCACTCCACGCTCCTCCTTGAATGGTTAATTTCATTGCGGAAATAATATTCACAAATAAAATGCTTTCAAGGTCGTCAAGTTCAACCTGTTCGTTATTCTTTTTGATTATTATTTTAATTTTATATGGGCTCTTGTCCTCTATTTCCGAGAATAACAATCTGAATGACTCCAAATTTTTCTTCCCAATCTCCAAACAAACTTCTTTCTTAGATGTCCCACCTGTCATGTTTTTTACAGTTTTATCATTTAATCCCCCATACCACAATAATTTGAATTTATTTTCTTTCCCCTTCTTTCTGGAAGTGTTTTCCAATAATTTCTCAAGCCAGTTATCTCCTCCTTTCTTATACTCAAAAATTTCCGCTGTTAATTCTTCTACTTTGTCAATGAATCTTTTGTTAATCGTGGCTAAAACGAATGTCCGATAATCTTGTCCTGTCAAAATGGAATGGATAATTTTGCTTATTAATTCCTTCATTTTTTCTTTTTTTCACCTCTTTATTTTTATATCTTCACGGATATGTTGAATCGCTTCCTCTATTTTATCTATGTTTTTCAGTAATCTTTCTTTTGTGGGTCTTCTACCTCTGATTGATGTTCCCTGAACTTTTTCTATCTGCTTCTTGAACTTCGTCATTTGTTGAGTTACCACATCTGCTATAAAATCATCATTATCTGCCGTTACATCGGAATCGGCTACCTTTTGTAGAATTAAAATATACTCATCATCAATTTTCCCAATGTCTGCACTGGTATATTTTCTCGTCTTATCTATATTTCTGAAATATGTTTTTATAGGTTTGAATCCTATAAACTTTGACATTTCAGCAAAGAATTTATGACTCTCTATCAATTCATATTCTAAACTTGAGTTTCCGACAACGATTACGCATAACTTGCCGTTTTTAAGCACACGATTCATTTCTATCATCGCTCTAAGCATATCTCCCAGGTATTCAGAAAGTAGTCTAAAACGATTATAAATAAAATGGGAATGAGCACCAATTTCATGTTTTCTGAATAAGTCAAAATCCATACCCAGCCACAGCATATTATACATGTGAACCCTATAATAATCCAATGCATTAACATAAGGTGGAGAAGTTACGATTAAATCAACAGAATCGCTCTCAACTTCAAGTTTTCTTGCATCTCCTGTGATAATTTTCACTTTTGGTGGTGGTTTTTTACAATTTTTGCCATCTTTTTTAGTTCCTTTTCCATAGAATTTATTTTCTTTAAGAACAAGTCATCCACATCAAGTCCTCCGCCATTTTCCACTAATGACCATATAGTAGAGGATAAAGCAACTCTCCCTAAATCATAAATATCATTGTGTCCGCCTTCCTCTTTGATTTCAAGGAGAGTTTCTCTTATAACTTCCGATTTTGATATTACTACTCTGTTAAATATTCTGCTTATTTTCCTGTTCGGTAGAGACTCCAATCGTTTATCAATCCTTTTATAGTCAAGATCTAAATACCTTTTCATTTTTTGCAGTTTATTTTTCAGATACCTAAACTCTGCATCTGGTATCAGCGTAACTTTAACTTTGCTTATCAAGGTAGCGAGGGGATTAAAATCATTGCCGATTGAATTTCTATTATTTAAGAAAGCTTCCACTAAAGTCGTTCCACACCCGCACATTGGGTCAAGCACAGTTTCTCCCTCTTTTGTGAATAGTTTTATAAATGTCAAGGGAATTTGTGGGATAAATCTTGCGGGATATGAATGAAACTTATGGGTTAGGTATTGAGTAGTGAAGTCCTTAAAATCCCAATCAATTTTATCCAGTATTTGTAATGCCTCTGAAAAAGAATAATTACCGTTAATTAATTCCCGGTATTCTTGTTCAGGAGTTTTTAATCCGGGTAATGTCGTTTGCTCTGTTTCGTATAGCATTTTTTTCACCTAAGTTTTCCAACAGTCTTTCTTCTTAAGCCGACCGCCCGCCTAACAGTGGATATTTGAATCTGCGAGGCAAAAGCTGAGGCAAAAGCAGGATCAAATAAAGTATCGCAACGTCGTTTCAGAGAAAGAATCACTTCAGCGGTTTTATCTTCTTTCTTCATGGATTCACCTCTATCAGTCATTATTGTTTTTTATTTTTACTTAAAAAAAATCAATAACAAACCCTCGAGCTCCTGTTGTAGGTCATTCCCCTGCTTATCCCTATTTTGAGTGCGATATCCGAGACTGATTGGATCTCCTCATCCATCGCCTCAAGTATCTGTTTTGTCTCGGAGATGCCAGGGTCAGGGCATCTGTTGGGATGCTGGGATTATCACCTCATTCTATCAACATCCTGCCACCTTTTATCACATCTCCCATTTCTTTTTGACTGAGTTTTCCTTATTTATACTGGAGGGCATATCCCAGTGCCTGCATTTCGCATCAACGATCGTTTTGATATCATATCCCCAAAGCCCTGCGCTTCTCTTCAATGACCTCAATTATCTTTTCCGCTGCTTTATATGGGTCAGCTTCTACATAGAATTTCCCGCCAAATATCCTCTCCACATCATCGGTCAGCCACTTAACCACCCTTTCGCTCGCTGCCACGTTGGGCTGATCCCCCAAATGAGTGAAAATTCCCAGGGAAACCGCCCAAAATCCTATTGGAATTGCTTTCTCTGCGATATATTCCGGCGCAGAAGCAGCTACTGGAAGCTGATCAATCCGGACTTTAAGGTAATCTGCGACTGCATTCAGCACTTCTTCTATCCTTGAGTTGTCCACGCATGCTCCCATGAAGATGCAGGGTGGAAGAGCCTCGAGCCCATTTGCCTTTGCTATCTCATCCATAAATTTTGCCAACGTCTCGCCAACACCGGGATAGGCCGGGTCAGGCTTCAGGAGATCATGATAAGAAGCCACCGTTGCGACACAACCCGTAAGAACAACCAGGATATTATTTTTGATCAGCTCTCTCAGCAATTCAACAGTTCTGTATCCGTATTCATCTCGTGGTGTAACGCATCCAATGACTGCTGCAACGCCACGAATGTTTCCATTTTTTATGTTATCCACAAGAGCTCCCACCGGGTCCCCGGGCTTTACCCTATCCAAGGCTTCGAGGAGCTGTTCTGTTGAAAATCCCCCTGTCATATCATGTGGCTCATGGTCCGGAACATAAACCTTCGTTTGATCTCTACTGGCATAATTATCAACCGCCATTTTTACGAGCTCCCTGCCGATCTCATCCGCCCTTTCTGGATCAAATTCAATGTGTATTGCGCCCTCAATCTTTGACATGGGATCAGTGGTAACAACTTTGGTATGGAAGTGCTTGGCAGCGTCTACTATTGCGGGTTGAGTGCACTGGATATCCACCACCACCAACTCAATCGCTCCTGTTGCTATTGCAAGCTCCTGCTGCAGTATATCTCCCGCATAATTAACTCCTCTTCGCATCAATACCTCCATACCTGTACAACACATCCCAACCACATTGACCCTGGGACTTTCGGGACTGTCGGGATCCAATTTATCGTTATATTCCTCCGCAGCGCTGACAACTGCATCAGCCAATGCCGGAATATGCCCGTGAACGATTATGTTAATCTCATTCGGATTTATGACAGTCAAATTTGTCTTTATTCGTATGAGTTTTGGAACGCCAAGGAGAATATCCTGAATTGTTGTCGCGGGATGCATTCCACAGTATGCGTCTACGAGTCCCAACCGGCATGCACCCAGAAGCAGATTCTCCATATCAGCATCCATCCCCATCGCAATCCTGTTCATGGCCTCCATGATCTCCGGGCAGCCACCATTGATGAGGATCCCCTTTTCTTCCCATAGTCTCCTCCTTTCTTCCAGCGCTCTATAAACCAACATCTTTGGCACGCCTGCCAGTTTTGATATGTCATCCAGGATCGCATCTGCAATCTCAACTGCCTTCTCCTCATTTGTGTTGGCACCACTCAATCCAAGTCCTTTGTAGACTCTATCCAGCTTTTCAGGCTCCTTAATTGAATAAGCTGTGACAGATCCCTCCCCAACTCCTCTCAAAATATTTGCGATCCTTCTCGCATGTCCCACATGTGCAGACGCTCCAATAGTGGTCTCTGAAACCAGGTTTTTAGCAACAATAATGTCTTTGTTCATCCCACAGACACCTGTTCGCTTCACATTCACACAGGGACCCTGCTGGCAGGTCATACAGGTTGCTTGGAACGGTGCATCTTTGGAGCGAGCACGATTCTCCTCATATCTCTCCCACACAGTCCTGATTCCAAGCTTCCTTGCCCTCTTACGCATCTCATCAGTTACGGGATCAACAGCAAACTTCTCCCTTCCCATATGCCTCTCCCCTCCATTTATATTGCTGCCGATTCCCGCCTTTTTAAATAGAGCATGTGAGTTTTGTGTGATATGTGCATATCCAGAACGGATGAGAGGAGCCCTGAAAGCCTTTTAATTTTTTTGAATAAAATATATTGAACAATTGAAAACCGGAGCAAGTTTCGAAGTGGATCCCGATGAAAAGGGAAATGAAAAGCAATTGCCTTGAGCATCACTCCCTGAATATGGCTCCTTTGCGCTCAAATCTCTCCAACCCTCATCCAGATTTACCTCATGCTGGTTCAAACTTAAGAGACAGTTGCATTTCAGATCAGACCCGTTTTTGTGCTTACCAGCTGGATTGAGGGGGAGCAGTGACCACTCGCCTTATATATTGTGTCGGCAGATAAAGTGACAGGAAGCAAGCTTGAAGCTCTAAAAGTATGGAAATCTATCATATCCACATCCACATCACACTCCCGGGAAGCCGATGGGAGTATATCGCTACAGGGTGCAGATTGAAGGCAAAATGAAGCTCATCCGCTATCTCAATGAGCACTCAGTGATGTTTTAATTGCCAGATATTCCCCGACATCCTGCCACTATATTGCCACAATCATGGGAGAACAAGGGTCAAGGGTTCAATATCTCTCTGGAAGCAGCTGTTTTTGTCAACCAGCGGGGTGGAATTGCCATGACTGAGATTACTTTTTCTTAATTTTGATGGATCACAATATCAAAACATCGGCAACAGGACAACAATAACTCCTCCCAATCCTGATAATATTGCCAATGATTGATGCGGAGATTGATGCAGAAAAGCAGATTATATTGCAGTGCAGAAGAGATCGAGGATTTATCCGAAGATTTATGATAGATATGTATAATTAAAGGGGAGCAAACCGCCGTGTTAATTAGATGAAACACTTGGGGATCGGGGACCGGATGGTTGTAGCCTTCTCAGGACACTAAGTGATGTTGAAAAGGCTGATGTGATGAGAGTATGTGAAGCTCATGAGATAAGAGCTCACAGCAGTCTTTCTTCAAGCAATTTTCTCGCTTCCTTCGGGTCCGCTCTTCCTCCTGTCTTTTTCATCACCTGACCGACGAGGAAGTTAAGTGCCTCTTTTCTGCCAGATTTCAAATCAGCGACTGCAGCATTGTTTTCGTGTATGACCTCACTGACAGCGATCTTGAGTTCCTCCATTGACATTCTCGCGAGTCCTCTGCGCTTTATGATTTCATCTGGGGAGCCTCCGTGATCGAGCATCTCTCTGATCACTTCAACAGCCGCACGCTCTGCGATCTCACCTGCTTTCAGGTATCTGAGTATGCGCACCATATCGTTGGGGGATATGCGTTTCATAGCCTCTCGCATGCTCATATCACGATAGTTCAGCTCTCCTTTAAGCACATCTGCAATCCATGTTGCGCTCATCTGCGGGTCAATCTCAGATGCGACAGCCTCGTAAAAATCAGCGATGTGAATGTCTTCTGTGAGTGCTCGGGCGTGCTCGCTGCCGAGCGAATACTGACTGATGAACCTGCGCATCTTCTCATCAGGCATCTCGGGAATCTCCGCTTTTAGCGATGCGATGAGCGAGTCATCTATGCGTATCTCGACGAGATCTGGCTCCGGGAAATATCTGTAATCCTGCTCAAACTCCTTTGTGCGCATAGCAACTGTCACACCGCGCTCCTCATCGTAGAATCTGGTTTCCTGAGTTATTTTCATTCCACGACGCATCATGTTGCGCTGTCTCGTGATCTCATATGAAAGAGCCCTCTCAACTCCTTTGAGCGAGGATATGTTTTTTATCTCAACACGTTCGCCGCCACCGAGCGAAATGTTCGCATCAACCCGCATCGCCCCCTCAAGATCTCCGTTGAAAACGCCGAGATATTCAAGAATTGAACGGATCTTCGCGAGAAAAATGCGAGCTTCACGAGGCGTCCTCAAATCAGGCTCAGTTACAATTTCAACAAGCGGTATGCCAGAACGGTTGTAATCAACAAGCACATATTTTGATGTGCTTATTGTTCCAGGATATATCAGTTTTCCTGGATCTTCCTCAAGATGCACCCTTTTTATCCTTATGATGCGCTCTCCACATTCTCCATCTCCGACTTCTATGCTGACTTTTCCATTTAATCCTATTGGATAGTCATACTGCGATATCTGAAAGCCACGGGGAAGGTCGGGATAGAAGTAGTTCTTGCGATAAAAAAGTGTTTTGTGCTGAATTTCGCATTGAAGTGCAATTGCAACCTTTATTGCATACCTCAACGCCTGCATGTTGATGACGGGAAGCGCACCCGGAAGTCCGAGACACACAGGACACACATGCGTGTTGGGCTTCGCATTTCTGTAATCTGAAGAACAGCCACAGAAAAGCTTTGATTTTGTGAGAAGCTGAGCGTGACACTCAAGTCCTATCTTCACCCCTTTTTCATCACCCATCTCACACACCTCTCACACACCTCTCCATCCAGCCGCATCCGCTGCGGGGTGCTATTGTTGTTGACATGATAGCCGAGCAGATAATATAATAGCTGAGCACTGAAAAAGGAAAATAAAGGCTCATGATAGCATCTGCGCGTGAATACAGTGATCGAGAAATATATGAGAGGCTTGAGCCGCACATTGCAAAATGGTTCAGGCGCAAGTATGGCAAATTCACACCGCCGCAGCGGTATGCGATAGTTGAGATAATGAGAAGGAAGAACATACTGATATGTGCTCCCACAGGCAGCGGAAAGACTTTTGCGTGTTTTCTCGGCATTCTCAACTATTTATGCGAGCTGAGCAAGCGTTCTGAGATTGGTGAGCGTGTGTATTGCCTTTATATCAGTCCTCTCAAGGCGCTTGGAAACGACATAAGAAAGAATCTCGAAGAGCCCTTGAGCGAGATTTCGCAGATATTCAGGGAGGATGGCATTGACATAGACATAAGGATTGCGGTGAGAACCGGAGACACAACACAGACAGAGAGGCAGAGGATGCTGAAGAAGCCGCCACATATACTCATCACGACGCCTGAAACAGCTGCGATCGTGCTGAACGCGCCGAAGTTCAGGGAGCATCTGCGGATGATTGAGTATGTGGTTGTGGATGAGATACATGAGCTCGCCGATTCAAAGAGAGGTGCGCATCTCAGCATAACGCTTGAGAGACTGCAGAATTTCTGCACGCATGATTTCGTGAGAATAGGAATGAGCGCAACGATATATCCTCTGGATGAAGTTGCGAAGTTCCTCGTGGGCTGCGAATATGATCGTGATGTGTGTGAGCCGAGAGACTGTTTGATCGCAGATGTTTCATTCGCCAGAAAATTGGATGTCAGGGTCATATCTCCATGTCGCTTCATTGATTTTTCTTCGGACGATGTAATTGCGAAGGATGTGACTGCGAAGGATGTGACTGAGAGGTTATATGAGCGAGTGAAGGATTTTGTTGATAAATATCGTTCGACGCTTGTTTTCACGAACACGCGCTCAGGTGCTGAGCGAGTTTCATACAAGCTTGCATCCATGATCGATGGGGAGTGCGTGGGAACACATCACAGCTCTCTGTCAAGAGAGGTGAGATTTGCCGTTGAGGATGGATTGAAATCAGGAAAGATGAAAGCAGTTGTCTGCTCCTCATCGCTTGAGCTCGGCATTGACATAGGCGCACTTGAATTCTGCATACTCATAGGCTCCCCAAAAAGCTCAACCCGCCTCATCCAGCGCATAGGTCGCTCCGGTCATCAGCTCGGCAGGACTGCGAGGGGCTGCATAATCGTGACTGACATTGATGATCTTGTTGAATGCACTGTTCTCGCGAAAAGAGCAATGGATAGAAAGCTTGACAGAGTGCATGTCGTCGGAATGGCGCTTGATGTCCTCGCCCAGCACATAGTGGGAATGGCGACCGAGCGAAAATGGCGCGTTGAAGATGCGTTCAGAGTTGTGAAGCGCGCATATCCTTACCGAAATCTGACGATTGAGCAGTTTATCGCTGTCCTGCGATATCTATCAGGAAATGAGCTTGAGAATGTGAATGTGTATCCAAAAATATGGTTTGACGAGGAAGAAGGCGTTTTCGGTCGTAAAAAGAGCAGCCGTGCGATATACATGTCGCACATAGGCACCATACCATCTGAGAGCTCGGTGCAGGTATATCAGAAATCAACTCGCAGATGGATAGGAGAAATTGATGAGCCTTTCCTTGAGAGACTTGAGCGCAACGACATATTCGTCCTCGGCGGAAAAACATACAGATTCCTGAATGCCGATGGAGTGCGCGCATTCGTTGAACAGTGCGATGGACAGCCTACAATACCATCGTGGATCGGCGAGATGCTGCCTCTTGAATATGATTCAGCAATTGACATAGGAAGATTCAGGGCGGAAATCGAGCGGAGGATGGATGAAGGAGGAAAGAACTGGAGAAAGCACATTAAAGAATGGCTTAAAAGGGAATATCGCATTGATGATGTGGCTGCATCTGACATAATCGCGTATTTTGAGTGTCAGAAAAGATTCTCAGGCATAATTCCCACAGATAAACGCATACTAATAGAGCATTTCACAGACGAAATGGGCAGACATAATATCATATTCCATGCACTTTTCGGCAGAAGAACGCTTGATGCACTCTCCCGTGCATATGCATTCGCTGTCAGCCGTAAATACAGGACAAATGTCTCCGTGACTATCAATGATAACGGATTCATCCTGAGAGTTCCCCATACGATGAGAAGCGAAGATGTGAAGGAAATCATAAACATGGTGAGCAGCTCAAATATTGAAGAGCTTCTGAGGAAAAGCATTCAAAATACAGAACTGTTCAGGCGAAGATTCAGGCATTGTGCGGTTCGCGGTCTTATGGTGCTCAAACAGTACAGAGGATATGACATAAGTGTCGGAAAACAGCAGCGAAGCTCTTCTTCAATACTTGAAGTTGTCAGCAAAATAGAGGGATTTCCCATACTGGAGGAGACATTCAGAGAGATACTGGAGGAGGTATTTGATATTGAGAGTGCGAAAAAAGTGTTGAGGAGAATTGAGCATGGTGAAATATCAGTCAGATTTGTTGAAACACCTTTTCCATCTCCTTTCGCACATAATCTCGTTGCTATGCAGGCATCCGATGTGATCCTGATGGAATCGAGAAGAGAACTGCTTCAGGAGCTACACCGTAAAGTGCTTGAATATGTGATGAAGGGAGATGCTGCATTAAATAAAATAATAAATTCAATTCAGTTGAGTTGAGGCATGATGTTATGTGTGTTCTCATGCATCAGGAAGAGGCGGAAGTGGGAGTGAGGATGTGAGGAGGTTGAGTATGGAGGCAGTGAGGAGAGGCTTTGTTTCCGCCATTTATTTATATCTGTCTGTGTTTGAACTCCAGCTCACCCTGTGTCCTGATGGGAGGTGTTCTGACACGGAGGAAAAACGAAAGTGTTAAAATGAGCGGAGTGAACCATACGATATGGAGATAAAGCAATTACCGGATGTGCAAGCATATAATCCGCATGTGAAGATAAGTTTGACGAGAGTGGGAGTGGAGAATGTGAAGAAACTGGTTGAGATAGGAACGGGAAGTAAGCGCCCTATTGTTCTTGTGTCCACATTTGATATTTTTGTGAACCTCCCACCTGACATAAAAGGAGCGAATTTGTCGCGAAATTTTGAGGTGATGTATGATGTTCTTGAAACATTTGTGAAAATGCCCGTATACAGTGTGGAGGATTTGTGTGTTGAGATTGCGAAGCACCTGCTCCAGCGACATGGATATGCGGAAGTTGCGGAGGTATATATGCGCAGTGAATACATGTGGAAGCGAAGGACGCCTGTCACGGGGATTGAGTTTCATGAGCCAGTTCAGATATTTGCATCTGCTGTGGCCTCAAAGAGAGGTGATGACATCAGGATCAAGAAGACCGTGGGCGCTGAGGTGACAGGCGTGACGACATGCCCGTGTGCGCAGGAATTGGTCAGGGAGGAGGTAAAAGGAGTGCTGAGGAAGCGCGGCTGGAACCTGCGTGACATTGAGGAGATACTGAGTGTCGTGCCGATAGCAACACATAATCAGCGTGGAAGAGGGCGTATATTGATAGAAACTGATGGAGATTCAAGCGTGCCTCTGGCGAAGATCATACGGATAATAGAGGAATCCATGAGTGCGAGCACCTTTGAGCTGCTTAAGAGGCCTGATGAGGCTTTCATCACAATAGAGGCGCATCAAAACCCCAAGTTCGTGGAGGACTGCGTCAGGGAGATGGCGCTTCATGTCGTTGAGATGTTGAAGGAACTGCCTGACAACGCACTCATAAAGATAACTCAAATAAATGAGGAGAGCCTACATCAGCACGAGGCTGTGGCGGAACGCATCGCATATCTCGGAGAGCTGCGAAATGAAATCATGACACAGCGCAACTGCCGGGGTGGCCTAGCCGGAGGGGCGTCAGACTCATAATCTGAAGGTCGCGGGTTCGAACCCCGCCCCCGGCATTCGCCATCCTGATCCATCATATTCCATCATATTAAAGGATGTGATTCAATTGATGAGGATGAGAGAGGGATCTGCTGAGGATACTGTTAAAATAGCGCAGGTTTCCTGCGGAACGATATATGGGAATGTGCAGCGTGAGATAGAGCAGGCAGCTGAAAAAGTTGGAGCGGAAATAGTCATTCCTGAAATTGACATTGATTACATGTATGCGAAGGCGAGGGAATTCGGCTATGATTTCAGGGAAAGCATAGGTCTGAATGTGGCTCTTGCACGCGGCTACGCGATCATTGAGAACCTCTGCGATGCAGATGCAGTTTTCATCGCAACATGCCACCGGTGCCCTGAAGGCGCCGCAATGAGGACGGGGATAAGGCGTCTTATTCAGGAGAAAACAGACCTTCCGGTTGTCATGTATCCATTTTCTGAGAGAACAAAGGCTGGAGAGCTTCTCACAAGGATGGAGGCGCTTGTCACAATAGTGAGGCGGCGATGGATACTCGAGCGCCAGACGCAGGAAGGTCTCACAGCGGGCATAGATTCAGGCTCAACGACGACAAAAGCTGTCATAATGCATGAGAACGAGGTCATCGCATCTCACTGGACCCACACAAGAGAGGTCATACCCACCGCTGAGAAGGTGTTTGCAAAAGCACTTGAAATCGCAAATGTGAACAGGGATGAAATAGAGGCACTCGGCGTCACAGGATACGGCAGATACATCATCGGAAAACACTTCAATGCAGAACTCATTCAGGAGGAGCTGACAGTAAACTCAAAGGCTGCAATGTACCTCGCGGGAATAACAAAAGGGGAGGCAATGATAATTGATATAGGAGGAATGGATAACAAAATAATCACCGCAAAAGACGGAATTCCCGATAATTTCACAATGGGAGGCATATGCGCGGGAGCATCTGGCAGATTTTTGGAGCTTACTGCGCGAAGATTGGGCGTTGATGTTGTTCAACTCGGCAAACTCGCACTTGAAGGTGACCCATCAAAGATAAAAATGGACAGTTACTGTGTTGTTTTCGGAATTCAGGATCTTGTATCT
This sequence comes from Candidatus Methanoxibalbensis ujae, assembly GCA_026134085.1. Lineage (GTDB taxonomy): Archaea > Halobacteriota > Syntropharchaeia > Alkanophagales > Methanospirareceae > Methanoxibalbensis > Methanoxibalbensis ujae. The sequence goes on along the minus strand of JAOQIN010000016.1, from coordinate 21,924 downwards.
GCACTTTCAGCAGGCGCTCGCAGGGAGGATGTTGCAGCAGCTGCCTGTTATTCCGTTGTGGAGCAGGTCAAGGAGCAGCTGATGCAGGACATTGATGTCAGGCAACCTGCAATTGAGGTTGGCGGAACATCGCTCATTGATGGCGTTCCAAGAGCCATGCGCGATATCCTCGGATTTGATGTGATCATTCCGAAGTATCCTCAGTTCATAGGCGCTGTCGGAGGAGCACTCCTCGCATCATCATTCAGATAGCCAGAAGATAACAAGGAATCATACAAAAAATCATCAGATAAGCGCATTTATCACCGCTTTCCTCGCAATATATCCCGCTCTGTGCAGGAATGTGTCGCCATCTCTGTCATGCTCCATGCTCGCAGTGCATGGATATGCGTGGTGAGCCTCTGAAATCCTTCTGAAAAGTTCAGCCGAAGAGTCATCTGAGAGTCCTTTAACGGAGCGAAAAGAGCGAACAGAGCGAGCGGGTATGCGAGTTCCCACAATTTTTCGGGCGATGAAAAATGTTGAGCCGCATGGTGCGCTGCGCAGAACCTCAACATCCTGAATTATCATATCCTCTCCCCTTATAACCTCTTTTATTCTGAGCAGAGGCTTTCCGATGCGGAACTCCTCAACAAAATCACTCACAAATTCAGCAGAGCTGAAGTCTTCCGGTGGCATTTCAGATGCATCAAGTGCACAGAAGGGCTTGGGGAATGCATATTCAATGCCATTTTCCTCGCATAACTTCTTCAACTCCTCCAAGACGCTCAGCGCTCCCGGTCGCTCAATGGGCACTATTATTCCGGTATATTTCAGTGCTGCAAGTCGCTCAGGCAGGCTGAGAAGGATGTCCGGATGTATGTCTATCGCGATAAGCACATCCGCCGGTTTCAGATCCATTATGAAAATGGAGGGCTCATCAATGAATTCCGGCAGTGAGGGAGGCGTGCGAATCACAGCCACTATTCTATCAGCATATCCATCAAACCCGCGGCAATACGTGCAGGTATCTCCACAAGAGATGCAGAACTCACGGTGATTGAGAAGGTTTCCGATGAAAATATCGCCAAAATCACTACCATATATGAAAGCAGCCGTCTTCTTATATCTTTTCTTTTCCTTATTATCGTCCTTATTATTGTCATCCGTTCCATCAATCATCATCAGTCATCACCATAAATCACACCATAAATCACCATAATTTTATCGCAGGTATCCAATTATCATATCCGCGACCGTTCACATCTTCAAAGTAAGTGCAGTTTATCCATCCGTTCTCTGTCTCAACAGATTGGACATGGTGAATCTGCGGGTAGGAGCCCGTCACTATCGTTATATTGTATGTCTCATAAGGCATTAATACGACAGTTTTATTGAAGGGGAGGTTCATCCAGTCACCTTCGTATCCGCTCCATGATGCTTCAGCACACCATGTTTTGTTGCATATAATCGCATGTTCAGTGTGACCGCCTGTCCCTTCACAAGGATATGTGTATAATTTAGTCGCTATTATCTTCGTATTTGTTTTTATTGTTCCTACAAATTTCCCTGAAATGCTCGGATAGGGGTTTGAAGACTCTCTCGTGTCAAATTCTGTTCCAGCTGGGCGCACTTTTATTGTCAGATTCACAGTGTTTGTCCTTTTATTCTCACCGTCGCTGTCTGTCACAGACAATGTGACATTGTAACTGCCAGATGAAGAATAGGAATGGTTCACTGTCTTCCCGCTTCCTTTTTCTCCATCACCGAAATCCCACATGTATGATACTATCGTCGCATCTGGGTCAAGTGTGTATGATGAGGAAGCATTGAATGTTATATTTTGTCCGACAACAGGACATTCGGGACTGTAAACGAAAGAGGCTTTTGGGACAAATTCTGAAGGTGGCATAATAAGGGGATCCGCAAAACCTTCATTCAACAGAAGCGCATTTACATTTGTTTCATTCACATAAACAACTGCCAGTATCCGGTTATATCTGTCATATTGCCTCAAATCATCCACATCAAATTCAACTTCTTTCCCCGAGCAGTTAAGGGATTTCGTCAGATCTGTATCGGAGGCACATAATACACTTTTAAGGAATTCTGTCGCATTCCTGCCTCTTTCAGTGTACTTTTCGGGAGCATCCAAACATACAAGCCTTATTCGCTGCACCCCTGCCACATCAACCGGAGAGATGTCAATCGTGTCTCCGTCCTCCACATGAATAACTTTTCCTCTTCTCACTCTGCTCTTTTCCAGATCCAACAATGTGAATATCCAGTCCGCTTCTGAGTCTGTATCAAATCCATCAGTATGCCTTTTCCAGAATCGGTTATCATTGTCATTATCACTTTTAACGGGTGTTCTGTCTATTTCAACACCATTTTCATCCTTGAGTATTATTGATTCATCGTTGTTATCAAGCCATTGAGAGGGATGAATGTAAGTCCAATATCCATGCGGGGGTATCGTCGCATTCTCTATTTTCACGGTAACCGTTTTTCCGTGTGTTGTGGAAAGTGTCCAGCCGCTTATATTCACGCTTGTATCAGATGGATTATAAAGCGTAACCCATTCTCTGCCGGCATCATTTCCATGGGGGTTCAGGTCAAACGCATTTATCACGACCGTGGCGCTTTCATGTTCCGGGGAAGTGATGCAGGCGCTCATCATTATCATCATTAATGCGCTCAAAAGCACAATCTTCCCCAATCTCATTGTCTCACTCACCGTTGTTATAAATGTAAAAAATTATCATAAAAATATAAAAAATATACTTCCACTTAGCATGCTGTTTAGTGACCACCTCCCCCCACCGAAGTAAGGGGCATCCACAGGAGGTTCCCATTTCACCCACCTGAGGCAGCTCTTTCAGCCTTCCAGTCTCGGGTGTCAAGGGCTTCGGGCGGGCCTGCCCTACATCATAAAAAATTATATAAAAACCGCCCACCTCTCCTGCTCCGCCAGAAGGCAGAAATCGGCACCTTGGAATCTTACGGAGAATGAGGTAAAAGCGTTATTAATATGCGCTTTAGCTGTTACATGAAGATGGATCGTATATTTGGAGAATAGGATTTTGATATTAAAATGAGTATTTATTATTCTTTTATTCAACAATCTCATGGCAAATCAAATGTAGGAGTTGAATTGAGGAGGAGGATAATCCTGCCCTTTTCCCTGGTTCATCTGCGATAGTTGTGGTGTGATTGTGCCCTATAAAGTCTGTCCAACATTTGGTTGCAACCGAAATCTCTGCCAATAGATCAAATAGATCATCAAAAACTTGGTACTCATTTAACACAAATACAAATAGAAAATGAGCATACGGCACAACTCACTGCGGATTATGCTTCAAACATTCAGCAGAGATTCATAAGAGCAATATTTTGATCTGCTAAACCACATTTGAGTTGGGAGCGGATCCCGGAGAGAGAGACAATCTTCGGAATGTACCACCGGAACCCCCCATGTTCAACGTGCAGGAATGGCAGGAACTTAATGTTTACACTGACTTTTGCCCAGCTTCGCTCTCATGACCCTGCATACTTTAAACCAAAAATGGTTGAAGGATAAAATCTCCAATTGAAGAATAACCAATTATTGAACTTCAGAATGAAAGGATTATCTCCCTCCACCTTTATTCCATCGTCATTTCAAATTTCTTCAGACGGTTTTTGGGGACAGTTGAATCCTTCTTCAAACCTGATGGAGGAATTTCTGGCACGAAAAAATAAACTTCAGACGAAACCTAAATCCATTCTGAAGTCATTAGAACTTTGCATGATGTCTTTGGTATTGAGAATTGTGGATAGAGAATTGGTAATGAAGTTGTGCTTACAATAGCAGATGAGAACAGATTTTGCTGGACTATTCATAATCCCCGATTTCAGGTTTTCTTCATTTATACGCTTTACATGCCCCGCTCCACCAGCTCCTCCACACCACATCATCAAATAATCACATCATCAAATAAGATCAACATGATGACACTTTCAGATGATGGAGACAACCATCTAAATCCCTTTCGTGCCTTTCGAGAGCCTGACTTGTGCCCTCAGGGCATACAGCAAAGATAAAAACTCTCCACATATCTTTTATTTTTATTTATCTCACTATTTCAACATCAACATCAAATATCCGCTCTAAATATCTTAGCTCTCATTCCCACAAATGAAATAAAATCTTGATGTGATGCTCAAATCTGTAGGTGTTTTGTGTTTCCCTCTTTCTCTGAGAATGCCGCACCACACAATCAAAACCCAAAATCCAAACCACAATCAAAACCCAAAATCCAACCTTACCTTTGCAGATGACAGCCAGTTACCTGAAGAGCAAATGTAATCCTGAACTAATGGAAAATCTCTTTTCGGTAATAGCCAAACAGGGTATTGTGGTAAATTCACACTTTGGGTGAGATTCGCCCGGTTTCTGGCTCAAAATCACTGGAAGCCAAAATCTTCTATTGTCCACTTTTATAAAATTAAGGGCGAACAGCATACCGGTAAGGCCATGTTCCGTTTCTCACAATCAAGCCTCCACTTTCCCAAATATAACCATTACCACCTGACGGCTTAATGCAAATTCCGAAATGGCTATACGTCTCCCTCCAACGATATTTTTATTTTATATGCATAAAACGCCCAATTACATCAGCAGGTTGGGAATGACCGCATGCGTTTCTGAGAAATCTATAAGTTGTTTTCCTTTTGTATCCATTTCTCTGTTTGCCCGGTTCATATCCGCCAATCTGTTTCTTTTTCGCTTTGGTGCTCTTCCATTCCTCCTCTTTTGAGTTGGGACTGTAAATGCTTCGCCAATAGTGTGCTGGTCGTCTGTGCCACGCTTGTTGATTTTCCGTTATTGCGACATTGCGACCTCACAGCAAGCTGCAGGCGTCGTAGTTGTGTAAGGCGTGGTTGTGAGATGTTGCGCTGTCGGCGTGCCTGCTTTTTCCTCAGCACCTTACTTTTTTGTTGCTATATGCTGTTTTTTTATTTTGTTTGCAAATACATGCGCCATTCTCGTCGGTTCAGGAAGTTTATGCCTGCGAATGCATCTTCTTGTGAGTTCCACAGATGTTTTAACAGATATTTTATTGCCAGGTGCGACGATAATTGGCCTGCAGTTTTTCTTACTCTTCAGAAAATATCCCACAACTGTCCCTTTGAAAACGATTTCAGACGCTTCCCCAACTCTTTCAGGCACTTCCCCTTTTCCACACAGCAGGTTTTTCGCAACACCTACTGTGGGTATGTTCAAAACCACGCCGACATGTGTTGCAAGACCTGCGAATCTCGGATGATTTATGCCGCAGCCATCTACGAAAAGGACATCGGGCTTCCACTTCAGCCTGTTGAATGCGCTTATTATAGCAGGAGCCTCTCTGAATGCGAGCAGTCCCGGAATATATGGAAATTCCACATGCATTATTGAGAACGCATGCTCAACAACATCAAATGATGGATACTTCATGACGACGACCGCAGAAACTATTTTCTCCGAGTCTTCCTCGCGGAAGAACGCCTGATCGGCGCCTGCAACAAGTGAGATTCTGTTCATATCCGTGCAATCCTTCAAAACTGCTTTTGATGCGATTTCAGATTGGATCCGATAATAACGATGCAATGCATCACCCCGCTCTGTGTTCTTCATCTTTCTTTATGTTCTTCCTCCCTCTTCTTTTCTGTTCTATTCTATTCTATTATTCTCTTCTCTTTTCTTCTCTTTTTTTTTCGATGCGACTTCTCTTTTTTCCGATGCGAATGGAGCTCTCAGGAGATTGAGAGAGGGAGATTGAGAGACTCTTAGGAGCGGATGATTGGAATGTGTGATGGGAGGGAGGATGATGGATGTTGTTTATTATTTTGTATTGATGATATAGCAGCGATGATCACGAGGGACAGGCCAGTGATTGTGACGGCGGCATTGCCATATGTGAACGGTGAGTGCCATATTGGTCATCTTCGCACATATGTGCCTGCGGATGTATTTGTGAGGATGCTGCGGAAGATGGGATACGATGTGCTTTTTGTGTGCGGCTCCGATACGCATGGAACGCCTATTGTGTTGAGCGCTGAATCTGAGGGAGTTTCACCTGAGGAGATTGTGAGGCGTTATCATGAGCATTTCAGGCGTGTTTTCAGCGATCTCCGTGTCTGCTTTGATTATTACGGCAGCACTGACGATGAGAGCAATCATCGCAGGACTCGTGAGATTGTTGAGAAGCTGATGGAGCGGGGTTATGTGTATGAGAGGAAAGTGATGCTTGCATTCTGCGAGCGCTGCGGAAGATTTCTCCCTGACAGATATGTGGAGGGAGTGTGCCCGTACTGCGGAGAGCGTGCGAGAGGCGATGAGTGCGATCAGGGATGCGGCCGTCATCTCGAGCCCGGCGAGATCAGGGAGCCCGTGTGCAAGGTGTGCGGAAGTCCTGCGAAATTCAGAGAGAGAACACACTACTACTTCAGGCTGTCAGCATTCGCGGATTTCCTTCTGTCATTCCTCAAAAATCTCGGAGGCACTGCGAACGCACGAAACTACGCGATTGAATGGGTTCGCCGTGAGCTTAAGGACTGGTGCATAACCCGTGATTTGAAGTGGGGTGTGAGGTTTCCGAATCGTGATGATCTCGTTGTGTATGTGTGGGTTGACGCGCCAATTGGATACATATCGTTCACAGAAGAAGCGCTCAAGCTGAAAGACAGCGAGAACTGGGAGCGGAGATGGCGGGAGATATGGATGGAGAACAGAGCAACAATCATACATTTCATAGGCACCGACATAATATATCATCACTGCATTTTCTGGCCTGCAATGTTGAAGGGGGCGGAGTATTCACTGCCAAGCGCTGTTGTTGCATCGGGAATGATGACAATAAACGGTAAACCTCTTTCAAAAAGCAGGGGAAATGTGATCTGGGTTGCGGATTTTATAAAACGGTTTCATCCAGATACACTCAGATATTTCCTCATCGCACATTCAAGCCACACGAAAGAGCTTGACTTCTCCTGGGAGGCATTCAGAACAAGAGTGAACAACGAACTGCTCGCAATCCTCGGAAATCTGGCATTTCGTGTTCTCTCGTTCGCTCATAAACATTTCGGGGCAGAAGTCCCCGATGGCGAAATAGAGGATGAGGTGATCTCATATATAATCAAAACGAGAGATGAGGCTGTGAATGCGCTCTTTGAATACGAGTTCAAGAGAATGACTGATTCCATAATGAAGCTCGCAGATTTTGGAAACAGCTATTTTCAGCGTGAAGAACCGTGGCACCTCATAAAAAGCGATGAAAAAGACAGAAAAAGATGCGGTGAAATCGTGAAGAACACTCTTCAAATATTGAAAGCGGTCTGTGTGCTGCTTGAGCCCGTGATGCCCTCAAAAATGGAAGAACTCTGGAAGCAGCTCGGTATGGAATCTGATATACATGAGGTGAGCATGAACGAGATAACAATACCACTGAAAAGCGGACAGCCGCTTGAAAAGCCGGAAAAACTTTTCAAACCGGTCATGAGCTAATCTTTCCGCCCATAATAACCTCATCATCCCATCAACCCATCATCCCCATCATCACCGTCTTGTTCCATCACAGACCTCGCCTGTTGAGACGCACACGAAATCTCTCAATTTCGAGAACACATCCTCACCGACGGCTTCTTTCAAATCATCAACATGCCTGAACGGTCTTTTCGCCGCGATTTCAGCAGCAGTTCTCATTCCAATTCCGGGAATTGCATCAATCTGATACAACTTCGCCCTGTTTATGTCCAGAGGATGTTCAATTGCAGTTATTGAACGCATTCCATATGCTATAACTTTTGCATTCAAAAATCTGTTCCGCTCATATTCACCTATGATGCCTGTGAGAATCGGATAAGATGCGAGCTGCCTTGCAAATGTCACCTTACCCACTGTAAGTTCACAGCGAAGATCCCTCAAAACGGTTCCCAATGGAAGAATGCGCTTCAGCATTTCGCGATCTATCTCCTCACGCACCTTCCGTTTGAATGCTTTAAAGTATTTTTTGTGTTTTTTCACATTTTTATAGCCAAATTCAGCCATTGCAGTTCCGGGCAATATACTTACCTGGCGGATATTTATGCGTCTTACGAGCAGATCACGCTCAAGGAGCATTTTCAAAAACTCATAATTGAGCTCATAAGTTTCCTTTGTCTCTCCCTTCAATCCTGTTACAAAGTTCAAGCCGGGCAGGAGCCGGGGCATTCCGTTAAAACCTCTTTTTCTTCCGAGCTCATTCACAATTTCTATTGCGAAGAGCACTTCATCGGGCATTGCTGCGAGGTTGTTCGCCTTTACAACTCGCTCGTCAGCGGTCTCCATGCCGAACACCGCCACATTACCCGCTGTTTGATACCGAACGATTGTCTTGAGAACAGCTCTGCTCTCATCGGGGTGGGTGGCTATTGTCTTTGGGTTTATGTTGTCAAGGTGCAGCGTTTTTATATGAGGGCAAAGTCGCCAGATGGCTTCGTGAAATCCTCTCATCTTTTCAGGCTGAGGTTTGGGGAACTCATCTCCGAACTCAGCCATATATGTGAGGAAATCTGTCTGCCTGCCAAGCCTGAAGTGTCTGACACCGAGCTCATACAGACGCTCAAATTCCTCAATCACGCTCTCCGGTGACCTCATCATGAAATTCTGAAATTTCTCAACGCAGAATGAACACTTAGCCCAGTAACAGCCACGATATGTCTCCATCTCACATATCACATGTGGAAAATCAGGATGATGCCTCACAACATCAGCTCCGAGAACTGAGAATTTGTCGCAGTCAAATCTTGATCTCACACCGGACATCTCGCAAAGCCTCTCAAACAGACGCTCCTCAAAAGGAAAATCAATAATTTCAAATTTGTCATCACACTTCCTGAGTTTAAGTGTCAGCGGACCCACAAGAATGTTCTCGCATCGTCCACATGCGACATGCGGCAGCTCATTCTCGGAAAGCGGAACCCCCCCCAGATACTTGCCAGGAACAATCGCACCCGCAATCACTATCAGAATATCACATTTTGAAATCTTATCCTTAACTCTCCCGTCCTTCCTGAAAGAATCTATTGTGAAGTAACACGAATCAATGTTCAGATGCTTCAGCATCCCCCATATGTAGCGGGGATACGGCGCTATATAGGGAGGAACACCGAGACATGAGGGCTCATCCACATAACCATCAAGAACTGCAACCCTCATCCAAATCATCACCCTCTGTTTTTACTTTGCTCTTCCTCTTCATCTCCTCCTCATCTCACTCATCCACTCACATTCACAATCCATTCTCACTCTCAAACTCTCTCACTTCACTCAACTCTAACACTTCACTCACACTCTCACTCTAACACTTCACTCTCACACATTCTCACACACATAACATCATGCACAGTGATGCACAGTGCATCATCGCAACGAGACGCTGCAACTAATTTTTAGATTCTCGCAATCATTAAAGCATTTGTTTCAAACCTCAAAATGATGAGAGGAGGGAGGAGAGGGCAGTGGATCATTCTATCGGGCATTATACTCGCTCTCGGTCTTGTGAGCCTGACGACACTTCTCAACGAATCTGTATCGGCAGGTCACGAGGTGGCTCAGTCAGAAACAGCGTTTGCTGCTCATCACATCACTGAGATATACGAGGAGACCGTCAGGACTTCAAAGATCGCCTGGGCGAAAGTGGCAAAGGAGGATGAATTCAACGAAATCATGAGAAATTTCAGCAGAGAAATTTCGGAAATTTATGCATTGCGCGGTTTATTTGTGAATGTCGATGTTTCAGTGTGTGATGAAAACACAGCAGATCTCACCATTCAAATATGCGACGAGCGAATGAATTTCACACTTGGTCCTGAGAGGAAGATTCCGCTGAAATGAGCCCAAGATGTGTTTCAGGAAGGAGGGGAGTGTCTGTTACAGTGGCGTTCATACTGTTTGCATGCTCCGCTCTCATCTTCATTGCATCTCTCAATCTGTATCAGCGGGCTTTCATTGATTTTCCCTCCGATGTTGCGATTCAGCGGCAGTTCAATGACATCGGAAACGCCTTAAGCACCGAGCTTACAGCGGCGATACTCGCACTTCCGCATGATGGCTCTGTTGAATTCGTGGAGACGTTTCCTCAGAAGATAGGGATGCATCAGTATGTGGTCAGGGTCAGTGCTGGCGATGATCAGATTCAGATGCGTTCGTTCAAGGGTTTCTACTTCAACTACACGCTGAGCGGAATGGGTGCTGAGACGGAGGCATCAGTAAACATGACAGCATATGGCGGCATCTCTCATGTCCGAATAACGCTTAACAGGAGGATATGACGGAAATGCGGCGGAAAAGGTCAGGTGTGTCAGAAGTTGTCGGATACCTGCTCGTTCTGTCAATCACGCTGTCTGTGATCACCACAATATATGCGACAGGGATGCCCGCACTTGAGCATGCAAGAGGTGCAGCAGCGTTTCAGAGCATGAAAACAGTTTTCATCATCATGCAGCACGACATAAAAAAAGTTGCATTCGGTCAATCTCCTTCACTCGCATTCAAACTCAATCTCGCTGAGGGCAGCGTGAGCGCGATAGCACATGCTGGAAATATCACAGTCCATATGAACGGAACCAGCTATACCTGCGAGTCGGGCAGCATAGAATACTCACTCGGCACACGCAGGATCATTTATGAGAACGGCGCAGTCATTGAGCGCTCGTCTGAAGCGGGCATAATCATATCAGAACCTCCTGTAATCCTCTCCAATTACTCGGGAAAACCACACATCTTCATCTCCGTGATAAATGTTTCCGGCGATTTCTCCGCAGGCGGCGGAATAACTGAAATAAATTTCAGATACAACGATACCGAATCAAAATTCATGAGAAACTGCCCGGATGTGAGCATCACCATCAACAGCAGTTGTGAGGATGCATGGGTGAACTATCTGAGCAACTTGAATGAGGGTGTGAAAGGATGCAGAATAACGAAAATTGATAATGGGGTCTATATCAACTGCTCTGTTCCCATAGATGTGACACTTGTCATGCATAATGTGACGGTGAGCTGTTGAAATGGAAAGCTTGGACAGTGAGAAAGTGTTTTTCATATGTGATATATGTGGGTATGTGTTTCAGGAGGACCCCTACAAAATGCCTGTGAGATGTCCGCAGTGTGGCAGTGAGGAAGTTTCGCGCACATGATCGGACACCTGGACACTCAGGCACACGCATACGTTCAGTGCTCTTGGGATGCATCACGCTCACAGCTCAGCCCTCCTCTCAGATGACTCAGACGGGGAGGCAGCGGAATATTTAAAAGAGATGAAAAATAAGAATAGAGGGGCCGGTAGCTCAGAACGGTAGAGCAGCAGGCTCTTAACCTGCCAGTCGGGGGTTCAAATCCCTCCCGGCCCGCTTCGTGGAGCGGTTTGATTTATGTCTGTTGTGGTGTAGAGCTGCATAGAGCTGCATAGAGCTGCGCTGCACAAAGCTGCTAAGTGCTGGATGTGTGCTGCTTAATGCCGTGATGTGAGGGAGGATTGTGATGAGCAGGAGTTATGATGTTGTAATTGTGGGAGCAGGGCCTGCGGGTCTTTTCGCTGCGAACGAGCTGAGGTCAAAATTTGACAGGATTCTGATAATAGACAGGGGCAAGGACATAAATGAGCGATACTGCCAGATGTTTGAAGGTGCTGAACGCTGTATGAACTGCAAGAATTGCGATGTCCTGTGCGGCGTAGGTGGTGCCGGGACATTTTCAGATGGAACTCTCAACCTGCGACCTGACATAGGCGGCGACCTTACAGAGTTCTGCAGTCATGAGGAGGCATATGCGCTCGTTGAATATGTGGACAGAACATTCCTCGCACATGGAATGCCTGACGAGATATATTGTGGAGATGCTGAGGCTGTGGAGGAGCTGAAGAGAAGGGCTGCATCCGTTGGCGCAAAATTCATAGAGATAAAACAGCGGCACATAGGCTCTGATAAGACAAGATCAATCATAGAGCGTTTCAAGCGCGACCTTGAGAAAGACGGCGTTCAGTTCATGCTGAAGACATGTGTCACTGATATAATCGTTGAACCCTCAGACGTTGATGAATCCTCCGACAGGTGCTGTGAGGAAGAGGAGCACGATGGTGCTGCTGGCGGTGAGAGGGCTTCGCATGCTCTTCTGTGCAGAGGCGTCATAACTGAGAGAGGTGAGCGCATAGAGAGCAGATACACAATACTCGCACCAGGCAGGGTCGGCGCTTCGTGGGTGGAGCATTTGATAAAAAAATATGATATCAAAAGCGAATATGCCGGCATTGATGTCGGAGTTCGTGTTGAAGTTCCTGCGATCACAATGGATCCCGTGACGAAAATAAGCAGAGATCCAAAATTTCACATAAGAACTGATACATATGAGGATTTTGCGAGGACATTCTGCACAAATGAGCGAGGTTTTGTTGTTAAAGAAGTTTATGATGATTTTATTGGCGTGAACGGTCATTCATTCAAGAATAAAAAATCTGAGAACACAAATTTTGCATTTCTTGTGCGTGTTGAGCTGACGGAACCTGTTGAGAACACAACAGAATACGGAATATCAATCGCGAAGCTCGCGACGACAATAGGAGGAGGAAAACCAATAATCCAGCGAATGGGAGACCTGAGAAGAGGCAGACGCTCAACACATGAGCGCATAATGCGAAACCTCGTGAGAAACACGCTTATGGATGTGACTCCCGGAGACATATCAATGGCGCTGCCACATCGCATAGTCATGGACATAACAGAAGGACTTGAGAAACTTGACAGGATCATACCGGGAGTTGCAGCAGACTCAACGCTATTGTATGCGCCTGAGATAAAGTTTTACGCCATGCGCATAAAGGTCAACAGTGCGATGGAAACCTCAATAAAAAATCTCTTCGCAGCGGGAGATGGAGCAGGACTGTCAAGAGATATCGTGAACGCATCAGCAACTGGAATACTCGCGGCAAGGGGCATAATGCGCAAGATATGATTCGTGGCAGTGGCAGAATATGTGGCAGAGTTAGGATATGTGGGTGGAGAGAGAACGGCGAATGTGAGGAGAGATGAGCGTGCGTGAAAGCGAATTGAGTGCACGGGAGAGGATTGTTTTGAATGTGTTCGCTGCGGCAGATGAGGCGTTGACCACGGATGAGATAGCAAGGCGGACCGGATTGAAGGAGGATGCTGTATCGCAGGCGGCGTTTATGCTCGCTGAGAAGGGCATCGTCGCTGTGAAGGAGCGTGAGAGCAGATTCTACAGGCTGACAGAGGAGGGCAGGGAATACGCAGAGAGAGGGCTGCCAGAGCGAAGAGCAATTGAGGTTCTGATGAGGGAAGGGACATGCTCATTTGAACATCTGCGCGATCATATGGGCAGCGAGAGAGAGGCTCTCATAGCGGTGAACTGGTTGCTCAAAAGAGGATGGGCAAGAACGAAAAAGGAATGTGGAAAAAGCGTTTTCGTCTTCGCAGGCGTTTCTGAGGATTCTATGAGTGAAGTGGAAACTGAGGAAAGGATATTGAGGCTGCTGCTTGAGAGAGGGGGCTTTGTTGAGGAGGAGGCGCTGCCCTGTCGGAAAGAACTGCTGAAAACACTGAAAGCCAGGAAGCTTGTTGAGGAAAAAGTGCGCAAAGAGCGATTCTTCTCACTCGCACCTGGATTCAAACCTGAATTCAAAGATGAGAAGGCGGCAATCGGATTCGGATTGGATGTGGTGATGGAGCACGAAGTGGCGCAGATGACGCCTGAGATGATAAGAACGGGCTCCTGGAAAGAAGTGAAGTTTAAGGAATATGATGTCAGCATCCCATCCGAGAAAATATATCCCGCAAAAATACATCCTTATCAGCGGTTGGTTGATGAGATGCGCAGGATTTTCGCTGAGATGGGATTTAAGGAGATAAAAGGAGCGATAATTCAGCATTCATTTTGGAATTTTGATGCTCTTTTCGTGCCTCAGGACCATCCCGCGAGGGAGATGCAGGACACCTTCTATCTCGGTGTCAGGAAGCCTCTGGATGCTCCTGCTGAGCTTGTGAGGCGTGTGAAAGAGGTGCATGAGCATGGTGGCTCTCTTCGCTCTTCGGGATGGGGGGGCAGATGGAGAGAAGAAATCGCGGAGGAGCTTCTTTTGAGAACGCACACAACAGCTGTGACTCTCAGGTATCTCGCATCTCATAAAGAGCCACCTGTGAGGGTCTTCTGCATAGGTCGTGTGTATCGCAGGGAGACAGTGGACCCGACTCACCTTCCCGAGTTTGATCAGCTTGAAGGCATTGTCATGGATGAAAATGTGAGTTTCCGCCACCTTCTCGGCATTCTGCAGACATTCTACCGCAAGATGGGCTTTCCACAGGTGAGATTCAGACCGGGATACTTCCCATATACAGAACCCTCGGTGGAGGTTGAGGTCATGACAGAAAAGCACGGATGGATAGAGCTCGGAGGTGCCGGGATATTCAGAGAGGAGGTCACGCACCCTCTCGGAATCTCACACAGAGTGCTCGCATGGGGACTTGGCATCGGCAGGCTCGCGATGTTGAAGCTGAAATTGCACGATATACGACAGCTGTATCAGCCGGATATAGACTGGCTCAGACATGCTCCATCCTCACCCATCACTGGCGACTGAAGCTATTCTCCATTCTGTCATGTCCATTCTGTCCTCATGTTCTGTCCTCGTGTGCGTGACTGCATCACGCTTAGCAGCATCGGTCTTTTTTTGTGTCTGTTTTTCTGTCTGTTTTTCATCCGAACACAGAAAGAAGATGAGGCAATTCGTGTTATATGCGAGGAAGGCATCAACAGGTCCCGACTTCCCACTTGAGGACCTGCCGGGCAGAGGAGGTCGCATGGATGTTGTGGCTCGCTGTATAAGCAGTGCGTTGTGGATAAGTCACGGCTTGCGGCGTGACACATGCATTCACATCGTCGCATACGGACCGCCAAAACCGCCTGTTGTGATATCTTTCCACGGAGACCGCCTGCGAAAGGTCTCTCCTGACGAGCGCAGCATCGCAATCTGGATAAAAAAAGTGCTATCCTCAAAGAAAAATCCTGGAATAACAATAAGAAGAATAGGATTTCAGACATTGATTGATGAGCTCGCTGCCGAAGGCGCCTTTTTCTACATACTTCATGAGAAAGGTGATGATATACAGAAAATATCGCTCAGGCAAAATGCAGTATTCATCATAGGCGATCATATAGGACTGCCTGAAAAGGAGGAAAGATATGTCACAAGATTTCCACATGAACGCATATCCCTGGGCAGAATACCTTATTTCGCTTCTCAATGCATCACAATAATTCATTATCTGCTCGACCGCATGAGCGCATAGTCATGAACGCATGGTTTCCATCTACGGCAGTCGCGGGTCTCCTGATGACGACTGTGAGGAACATCGACGACTGTGAGGAGTGGAGTGACCAATGAGGCGGAGAGGCGGAGAATATATTATAATGGGAGGCGTATTGGAGTAAATGGCGAAGTATCACAGACCGCGAAGAGGCTCACTCGCGTTCTCGCCGAGGAAGCGGGCGAAGAAGGAAGTGTGCAGGATAAGACGTGAGACGAGGGTGGAGGGTAAGCTTCTGCAGGGATTTGCTGGATACAAGGCTGGAATGACGCATGTACTTGTGAGAGACAGCATAAAGGGCAGTCCCACATACGGTCAGGATGTTTTCACGCCTGTCACTGTCATAGAAGCGCCTCCAATGCGTGTTGAAGGCGTTCGTATATATCGTGTGACTCCATACGGCTTAAAGGCGCTGACGGAGGCGTGGAAGGAGCAGCAGTTGAGCAGGATAGAGGATGCGATCGCGAAATATGATGGAGACGAGCTTGAGCTGCGTGTGATTGCGGCGACTCAACCAGCACTGATAAGCGGCGTGCCTAAGAAGAAGAGCGATGTGATGGAGCTCATGATGAGCGGTGATGTGAATCGTGATTATGATTATGTGAAGGAGCGGTTCAACGGCGAGATAAGCGTGAAAGATGTGTTTGAAGCAGGAGATTTCGTTGATGTCACAGCGGTGACGAGGGGAAAGGGCTTTCAGGGACCTGTGAAGCGCTGGGGCGTTAAAATTCAGAATGCGAAGGCGCAGCGCGCTGGCAGAGGTCGTCATGTCGGCACGCTCGGTCCCTGGAGACCAGCTCGCGTGCGCTGGTTTGTCCCGCAGGCAGGTCAGACGGGATATCATCAGCGGACGGAATACAACAAGCTCATCCTCAAAATCGGTGAGGATGGCAGTGAGATAACGCCAGAAGGCGGCTTCGTGAAATATGGCATCGTCAGAAACGAATATTTGCTGCTTAAAGGAAGCGTTCCGGGACCGAAAAAGCGGCTAATACGCATGAACCTCTCAATAAGACCTCATCCTGAGTTCGGATCTCCGGAAATCACATTCATATGTACGGCGTCTCAGCAGGGTTGCAGAAAGGCGTAGGGATGAGTGCGTGAGCATGACATGATGACAATGATAATGATGGTGAGTGGATGATGCGTGCGAAGGTGCTTGATGTCTCAGGGGAAGAAATACGGGAGATAGAGCTGCCTGCGGTGTTTGCAGAGGAGCTGCGGTCTGATTTGATAAAGAAAGCTGTGATCGCGCTGCAATCACGCAGATATCAGCCCAAGGGCACATATGTTCTCGCCGGAAAGGACACATCCGCTGAGAGCTGGGGACCCGGCCGTGGCGTATCACGCGTGCCCCGCATAAAAACAGGCAGAAGAGCAGCAAGGGTGCCTCAGGCTGTGGGCGGACGGAAAGCACATCCTCCCAAGGTTGAGAAGGTGCTCATCAGGAAGATAAACAAGAAAGAGCGTCGTAAGGCGCTGAGATCCGCGATAGCGGCTACAGCAATGCCTGAAGTGGTGAGGGCACGAGGTCATAGGTTCAGCGAAGATGTCTCGCTGCCTATTGTCGTCGAAGATGCGGTGGCATGGCTTGAGAAAACCTCTGATGTCGCTGAATTTCTGCGGAAAATAGGTGTCTGGGAGGATGTCATGCGTGCGAAGCGGAAGAAGGTTCGTGCAGGTCGTGGCAAGATGAGGGGGCGCAGATACAGGAGGAAGAAGAGCATTTTGTTCGTGATATCGGGTGATGAGCGCTCATCTGATTCATCGGCAGCCGCTGATATGACATCATCTGAGCGCAGTGGTGTGCTGCCGCTGGAGAGGAGTGCGAGAAACCTGCCAGGCGTGGATGTCTGTCGCGTTGATGCGCTTAATGTTGAGTTGCTGGCACCTGGAACGCATCCCGGCAGACTCACAATCTGGACAGAGAGTGCAATATCAAAAATCCCATCCCTGCCATTTGCATCCGACGCACTTTATATGGGAAATGCACAAAGCGAAGCGTGATGTTGTGTGTCTCCACTTTCAATTGACGCCGACACTTTCTCAGCTCAACACTTTCTCAGCACCACTACCTCAGTATGAACGCCACGTAGAAATGCCTGAAGGAGGCGCCACATAGAAATGCCTGAAGAAATGCCTGAAGGAGGAAAGCCGATGATCTCCCGGTTTGTTTGAGCCAAAGGCTGCTTCATGATGTTTTGGGAGATTGCAGGCGTTTGGCTGTGGAGACAGGCGTTTGGCTGTAAAGACGGGCTGTAAAGACGGGCTGTAAAGAGAAAGAAATTTCTAATAAGCGAGCGCATTATATTTGAATGCGGAAGGAGAGGCTCGCCGCCGGATATGTTTTTATGGCGACAGCAGTGCTGATTACAGGCATGCTATGCATTGGTGCGATGTTTGGATGGTGGCACAATTTGGATTATGCTGTCATGGGTGTTGCAAATGCTGAGGGGAATTTTGAGAAGG
Organism: Candidatus Methanoxibalbensis ujae; assembly: GCA_026134085.1. Taxonomy (GTDB): domain Archaea; phylum Halobacteriota; class Syntropharchaeia; order Alkanophagales; family Methanospirareceae; genus Methanoxibalbensis; species Methanoxibalbensis ujae. Next base: position 4,095 of record JAOQIN010000016.1, on the reverse strand, counting down.
AGGTTCTACCACCGAACAATGTGAATTTCCTCACAGGCAGCTGGCATCCGGCGCCTGAATGCGTGCAATGTCATGTATCTCTTCTCTCAACAGAAGAACTGCGTGCGAAACTTGGCACATGCAACTGTCATAATAAGAAATACTCAACATCAGGCGGCATAGATATGCAGAAGATAAGGGAGAGTGCACACGGCATAAAAGTGTGCATTGACTGCCACATCGGCACCGGTCTCATGGATCATACGAACATATCATCCGACAAATTCCACAGGGCACATCAGGATGTGAGATGCGAATCCTGCCACCTGAAGGAAGGAAGCAGCGAGCCATTTGTGCCTGAAGTCTCAGAATGTGACGCATGCCACGGCAGAGACCCTCACATGGTGCACGGAAACAAAACAACTGATCTCTGCGTCGTCTGCCACGGTGCTTTCGGTGAGAAATACAAGAGGGAAGGCATCATTCCTCCTGAGATAGGCGGCCGTAATGAAAGCGAACAGAAAGCCCCTCCTTTTCCGACAATATCTCAGATGTTTAAAAATATTATGAGTGGATTGTCAGGTTTTATAAGACTTCCTATTTAAGAGGAGGAAGGTGATGCATAATGATGCCTTTGTTGGTGAGGGTGATCGCAATTGTTGCGATATTGCTTGTTGTCATCGGGCTCTCAGTATCCTTCATGAAAATGCAGGAAGTTCCCGTCTTAAAGATAAGAGTATCTGTCACAACGGATACAAATGATAAAAATGTGAGTGTGCATGTAAACGCGTTGAAGCGTGAAAGAATGAATGTGATGAACGTTCCAAGAACAAATTCTGAAGAATTCCCCGCAGTTCAGGCATATGTAGCTGTGAACATGGGCAGGGATGGACCACCACAATGGGTCACATCTCCGTATAAAGGCGCAGGTGATTATGAACTTACTGCTCCTTTCAGGTCCGAACCCGAAGATGAAGACATAATAATGGTTCTTGTGTGGGTTGTCGATGCTAAAGGTGAACGAATCTCAGACATAGTAAGGATAATGAACAAATGGAGTGAGATTCAATCGTGAGGTTTTATTTTATGCATTATGAGGAGGGTATTATAGGAGGTATAGGAGGGTATCATAAGGATAAATCGTGATGGAGAGGGAAGATCAAAATGGATATAGGTTATATCTTTCTCATACTTGCATGCATAACTGTTGTAACAGATTTTGTTTTGATTGCTGTCAATTATGGCAAATTCAGGTACGGTAAATTCAGGCCTCTCCATCTCACATTTTTTCTCTCAATTGCGTTATTATTATGCGCATATTTCAGGATATTGGTTGCATTTTTGACAGATGATTTCGCGTTGAAAGAGGTGTTTTTATACAGCTCCTCAGGACTGCCGCTGATGTTCAAAATTGCGAACACATGGATAGGTGAGAGCAGTTCACTGCTGTTTATGTGTCTAGTTTTCGCACTTTCTTACCTTTTCTTGCGTTTGAGCGCCAGTTCATCGCCGTCAGTGAAGCGAGCGCAGTTCTCCAGCATGCTGTTTTTGATTGCGGATGTTTTTCTGCTCTTTCTCATTATCATAGTGATTGTTGAAAACCCCTTTGAGAGCATTCAGCCCGAGAGCATTCAGCCGCCTGTTGAGGGAATGGGATTGAATCCTCTTCTGCAGAATGTGTGGGTGCTGATACATCCGCCGGTGCTTTTCATAGGATATTCGCTCACAATGTTTTCGTTCTCAATTGCACTTGCGAGGATGATAACTTCTGCAGCCACAGCTTCTCCCAGCGGAACTGCGTCGCTGAGCTCTGAATGCTGTGATGATGCAGATGCGAATTATGCAGGAGCTGCAGGAGCGAATTATGCAGGAGCAATTGATGATGTGAGGGATGAGAGGAATGAAAGAAATGAGAGGAATCTGAGCGATCTGAGCAGCCTGAGGAACAAAGAGCGGCGTGAGGAGAGGCCGTATGAAGAATTCACAGTGCTTTTGGCGTGGCTTTTCCTCTCTCTCGGCATATCACTGGGCGGTTTGTGGTCGTATGAGGTGCTTGGATGGGGAGGATACTGGGCATGGGATCCGGTTGAGACAGCATCTCTGCTGCCCTGGCTTGCACTCACGGCATACTTTCATCTGAGTGCGAAGAGGGATGACATTGCCCGCGAGTTCATGTTATTTATCGCGTTTTTCATGGTGATTTTCGCATCTGCGCTGACAAGGGGAGGTCTTTTGGAGTCTGTGCATGCGTTTGCGAGGTCGCCACTCGGGTATGTGATTCTGATTTTCGGCGCTGTGATGGGTATTTTGTTTCTCGTTCTCCGTATAATACTGCGAAAGCCGATTTACATGTTTGATGTTGATGTGCGCTCGTTGCAATCTCTTTCACGTTTTATTGTGTTCTGGTCACTGCTGCTTGCGCTGATTGTGTGTGTGGCAGGTGAGCTTATGCCCATTGCAGGCAGCATGCTCACGGGCGTTGAGATGAAAACGCAGCAGGAATTCTTCACGAAATGGTGCTATCCGCCGACCATCGCATTTGTCATCGCGCTTGCAGGCTGCAATCTCCGAATGAGCGTGAAGCGATTTCTGCTTTTGACCGCATTTGTCTCCGCACTTGGCGCTGCACTTGCACTTCTCAAAATGCCGCTTCCCAACACACTTGCGAATTTTGGCATTCCCTTTTTATGCTTTGCTGCGCTCGCCATCATTTCAAATTTCACGAGGATCATAGGGAAAGCGAGAGCACTGGGGACAATACTCATCCATCTCGCCATAGTCATAATACTTCTCGGTGTATTTGTGAGCTCATCAGCCGAGCAAGACAGCGGAGACATCAAAGTGGCGCTTGGGGATGAGGTGAATGTTTTCAATGCGAAAATAAGGATCGGTGATGAATGTCAGTTGTTCAAGAGCACTGGAACTGTTTACAGAGCTCACATACTGCCTGAATACACAATGCTCCGCACAGGAATCTCAATCAACACATCCTATCACACATATAAAGACACACTATGGATGCGATATTACCCCAATTATGAACTGCTCACAAGACCTCTTATCATATCTGAACCTGCGAGAGACATATATGTGTCGATGAAATACACTGATACTCTGTATGATACATTGAGGAATGCGATGATGTTCGGCGAAGCATCTCCTCCATCCCATATCGTCATCAATGTGAAAGTTGTTCCGCTTGTGTCCCTCATATGGGTGGGTGTGATTATGATGAGCGCGGGAATGATCATTGTTGTTCTCTCAAGAACAAGCTCCAAATCAGACAGCAAGAAATCAGACAGCAAATCATAGTACCGCCTCTTCTGCTTTTTCCTATGGCATTCTGCTTTTTCTAAGTTCTGCTTTTTCTGGCATAGGAATAAAGATGAATAAAATGAAATGAAATGAAATGAGATGAGATATGAGATAGAGGGAGAGGGAGGAAATGGTGCGCATATTGGTGGTTTATGATTCAAGAACAGGAAACACTGAGGAGATGGCGAAATCAGTTGCGGAAGGTGTGAGGAAGGCTGGTGCTGAGGTCGTGTTGAAGAGGGCTGATGATGTGTCGCTTGAGGATATGAAGCGTGCTGACGGCATAATCCTGGGCTCACCAACCCATTTTGGAACGATGTCAGACAGGATGAAGGCGTTGATTGACGAATCTGTGAGGATAAGAGGAGATCTGGATGGCAAAATAGGCGCTTGCTTCTCCTCATCAGCGCATTACGCGGGCGGAAACGAGACAACACTCCTGTCCCTCATCAAGGCAATGCTCATACATGGCATGATTGTTGCAGGCGATCCGCTTGATGTTGGCGGTCATTACGGCGTTGTATCTGTTGGAAAGCCCGATGCGAAGACTCTTGAAGCATGCGAGGCTCTCGGAAGGAGAGTTGTGGAAATAGCAGGTAAGTTGAAATAGCATATTTCTCTCCTTTCTTCTTTTTCATTTTCTTTTCTTTCTTTTCATCTCAAACGCCTCAAGGAGCATGCGAGAGGAGTGGAAAAATATTTAAATTTTTGCCAGTGGAATGTCGGTCGTGTCAAAATAAGAAAAAATAAATAACATAATATGCAACCTGCACTAAGCCAGTTGGACTACTTTAAAGCTGC
>JAOQIN010000015.1 GCA_026134085.1 Candidatus Methanoxibalbensis ujae | reverse complement strand
GAAAACTGCATTCTCAGGGAGTCCTCATCTCAAGAATTGTGACTACCATTAAGATGAGAACGGAGCCGAGAACAAACGAGCCATTGCTCATGGCAGTGGCTGTTGTGTCCCAAAAGGGAGCGCAACGCACACTCCCCAACCCAATCCGTCTGATGCCCTCCATTTTAATGGTGGGAGGAGGTCACATTTGGAAACCGTTCATTTTTCTGGTTCCTGATCATTCTTGCGGCCCATGTTTTGTTTCTTGACACCCAACAAGTGCCTTGTCCTCAGCATCTTGTCTTGTTCCCATATTGTCTTTCTCAGTGAGAAATAGGCGCTCTGAGAGATAGACGCTCGTTCTTCATCTTGGCTTTCTTTTCCAACTTTTGTCCCATCTTCTCGAGATTCTTCCCCTTTTCCGGACAACTTCTCAAATATTTTCATTTTCACACTTCTTAGCGATTGATTATATATAATAATATTTTTGCATATCAGCGCTTACGATATTCTCGCCTTCAAAACCACCAATTCCTGTGCATGATCTTTTTCCTGCAATCTGTTTGTCACGGTGAGCACAGATTCATGTGGGCACAGATGAGTATCCAGCAGCTTCTAAAACCCTTTCTTCAGGCTTTTCTCAATCTCCCTCTGATTGACTCCTCCCCATCGGAAGCTGCCACCATTGCGATGTCCACAGCGTATTTGTTGCGATTGCTGGGCGCTATGCCGGGCGCTGAGCAGAAAGTCGCAGCAACATTCACAGATGCGAGTGAAATGCATATCTCACACATTCTTCAGTGCTTTTTAGAATAACTTCAGCCCCTTTTCTATTGCGATCTTTTCCATTGCGATCACGCATCAGAGGAGCATATCTCAGCAATTTTCCCGAATTTGTCATGACGCATGAAAATCTTTCAAATGCAGGCGAGACAACAAAACATGTATCACAGAACACTTTCACTCCGAATCTTTCAATTTTCTCAACAATTCTCTCTGTTTCATTGTTTATTCCTCCATTACTGCCTGTCATCTGTGAGGATGTGTTTCTGTGAGGAGTTGCTGGATCTGAGCTGCTCCTGATAAGCGACCTTGCTGTGAACACGAAGAAATCACATCTCACTCTATCACGATGAGCATGAGCCTGTTCGCGGCGAAGCATTTCGTACAGTTGTTTGAGTTCGGATATGCCGCAGTGAGGGCAGCCTATTGCGATGACATCAGGCTCACAGCATGCATCATAACACATGATATCGCTGCTTTCAATGTCTATAACCTCCTCAATGTCTTTGTTCAGTTCTGCTTCAGGCGTGATACCCTTCACATGAAACATGCCGACAGCACCTGTCGCGCCAATTCCAGCGGAGAGCTGCTTAAGCTCAGAAACGCTCGGTTGTGATCTGAGTTCGATGAGAGGGATTCTGTCGCGTGTTATCTCACCGATCAACATTCCAAAAGCTCCGAAATCAGCATCTGAGATTTCCGCGTTAACACGAAATTTCACAGTTGCTGCTCTGTTTTCCGAGATGTGCAACCCGTATAACGGCGTCTTTCCGACAAGCGCAGCTGCAAGTGCTGATGGTGCGCCCTCCATATTTGTTCTTGCGCCTATGACAGAATTTGCGAAAATGACGGCTGAGCTCTCCGACCATGCGATGTGCCCCTTGGGCTGTGATAATTCATATGGAATGCATGTGCACTCGGCAGATATGCCGAGACTCTTATATGCGGCGAGAACAGAGAGCTGTTTGCGTGCAAAATCCTCTGAAATGCCCATCTCCCGCCATCGTTCAGTGTCCATGCCTATGGGGTTCAATGTCGTTCGCACGGCAACCCTGCCATCAAGACGGGCGATGAATTCGTATGCGTCGCCTATTGTCTTGTAGGATGCGCCTGATACATGCGCACTCTCTATTTCTATCAGCCTTTCAGCATTGTTCAGATCGCCTATTGTAACCAGTATCTGCATCGCTTTCTGCAATGTCCAGCCGTATTCACCGTCATATGCACGCTCCTCATCCTTCGTCAGATACATTTCCGCTTACAGATCCATTTCCATCTTTGAAATCACTTCTTTGAAAGGGGTTCCGGATTTGTTCCATTCTGAGGAAAAGTGAAGCAATCGCTGAGCATAGCATAGCATAGCATGGCATTTGCCCTGAATGGAGAGATAGGTGAATAATATGGAAACCTCAAAAACGCTCACCTCTCAACCATCACGCCCGTCATAGTGCCGGGAAATCTCTGACATCTGCATTGAGGATACCATGCCTTACGCATGTGGTTTTAAATAAATAGAAATTATATGCATCAGGATGTCATTCAACACTTACGCTCAAACAGCGTCGGATGCCGCCGGGGGGAGCAGATACATAGAGATATTTGACACGACGCTGAGGGACGGTGAGCAGACACCCGGAATATCGTTCACGAATGAGCAGAAAATGCGGATAGCACTGCAGCTTGACAGGCTCGGCGTGGATGTCATAGAGGCGGGATTTCCTGTAAGCGCACCTGAGGAGAAGGATATTGTGAGGAACATATGCAAATCCGGGTTGAACGCAAAGGTATGCGGTCTTGCGCGAGTTCTGACGGATGACATAGATGCATGCATTGAATGTGGTGTTGATATTGTTCATATATTTGTATCAACCTCAGAAATTCAGCGTAAATACACAACAAAGATGAGCGATGAGCAGGTAAAGGATGTGACATATGAGATGGTGCGATATGTCAAAGAGCACGGATGCCAGTGCATGTTCTCCGCAATGGATGCGACACGCACTGAACTTGAATTTTTGATTGATGTTTTTCGTGTTGCTGAGGAAGCCGGTGCTGATATACTGAACATTCCAGACACTGTGGGAATCTCAGAGCCTTTCTCAATGTTCAAACTTGTATCTGCGGTTCACGATTCTGTGAAGGTCCCTCTGAGCGTCCACTGTCACAATGATTTTGGCTTGGCTGTTGCCAACTCACTCGCTGCGGTGAAAGCGGGTGTATCGCAGGTTCAGGTGACTGTGAACGGAATAGGCGAGCGTGCTGGAAATGCGGATCTCTCAGAAACTGTCATGAGTCTCGTATCAATTTACAGGTTCAGGACGGGCATAAAGACAGAACTGCTGTTTGAGACTGCAAAGCTCGTTGAGCGCTTCACAGGCATACATATTCCGGCCAACAAGCCAATAGTCGGCGAGAACGCGTTCTCACATGAGAGTGGAATACACGCACACGGCGTATTGGAGAGGAGTGACACATTTGAACCGGGCATAATGACTCCCGAAATGGTCGGTCATCGCAGGAGGATCGTGCTCGGAAAGCACACGGGTCGTCACTCAATAGAGCAGAAGCTCACTGAATTCGGCATTCATCCGACGAAGGAGCAGCTTGAGGAGATTCTAAGTCGCGTTAAGAAGCTCGGTGCAAGCGGGAAACTCGTCACAGATGATGATCTCTTCTCAATCGCGGAGATTTTAACAGAAATCTCAGGCGGGGAACAGGCGGTGAAGCTGAAAGAGCTCGCTGTGATGACTGGCAACAACACGCTACCAACCGCATCGCTTCGTGTTGAGGTGCGCGGTAAAGACAAAAAACTCTCACGCATAGGTGTGGGTCCTGTTGATGCAGCGATAAAAGCCATACAGGATGCAATAAGCGATGAGCTCGGTGGAGATGTGCGATTGAAGGACTTCAGGATAGAAGCCATAACAGGTGGCTCAGACGCACTCGCGGAGGTAATCGTGGGCGTTGAGCACGCGGGAAAAATCGTCACCGCGAGAGGGGTGAGGGAGGATATCGTCCTCGCATCTGTTGAGGCGTTCATAAATGCTGTGAATCGCCTGCTGCTCATGCAGCACAGTGCAGAGCACCGATCATGATAGTGCACCGCACATTGCACATTCGGACGCGGCATCTGCCACTGAGGGATCCGGGCAATGAGAGAGTGTGAGCTTGAGAGCGCATGAGAGTGTGAGCTTGAATATGAACAAAGAAATAGCAGCGGGTGCAATCATCATGTGATGCAAAATGCCTGCGGTTCAGGTGCCTGTGCGTGTCATATTTGGGAAGGATGTCATGCGTGAGAGGTTGGGAGAGGAAGCGAGTGCGTTTGGTGCTCGGAGTGTGCTAATTGTGACAGATGACACGATTGTCAGGCAGGGTTTTCTTGAGATTGCCGAAGATGCGCTCAGATCTGCTGGGATTGAGATGCGTGTGTTTGACGGAGTATCGCCCGAGCCGACTCTGGAGCTTGCTGAGGATGTTGCTGCGTTTGCTCGTGAGGAGCGATGTGATGTCGTTGTGGGTTTGGGAGGTGGGAGCGTGCTTGACATGGCGAAGGTGGCGGCGGCGGCGACGACGAACCCCGATCAGAGAGCGAGCGATTTCTTGGGTGCGAACAAAATAGCGAATCCATCCGCAAAGAAAATTCTTGTGCCAACGACTGCCGGGACGGGTGCGGAGGCCACGCCGTTTGCGCTCATTGTGGCAGCCGGAAAGAAGAAAGCCATCGCATCCCCTTTCAACATCGCGGATATCGCCATTCTCGACCCAACTCTCACGGCGACAATGCCGCCTCGTGTCACAGCATCCACGGGAATGGATGCGCTGAGCCATGCGATTGAGGCGTTGATGTCAAAAGGAGCGAATGCGCTTACTGATGCGTTTGCCTATGAAGCCATTCAAAAAATTGCAGCAAACATAGAGGAGGTGTTTGCTCACGGAGAAAACATTGATGCTCGCCTGGAAATGTCAATTGCTGCGTTTCTGGCAGGTGCTGCATTCGGTAATGCAGGCGTTGTCATAGGTCATGCGATCGCTCACACAATCGGCACACGATATTCACAGCCACATGGCATCTCAGCAGCTCTGACAATACCGTATGTGATTGCATTCAATATTTCAGTGCCGGATGTGGCGGCGAAGATGAAGAGGGCTGCTATGGAGATGGGGGAGGATGTCTCATCGCTCTCAGATGAAGATGCTGCGAAGAAAGCGATAGCACATGTGCAGCAGATGATTGAGAGACTTGAACTGCCCGAAAACCTGGGCTCAATAGGAGTGTCTGAGGATGATATACCTGAGATAGCAGATGCAGTGCTCGCTGAGAAAGGATATCTGGCGAGAAATCCGAGAGAGGTGAACCGTGAGAACACGATTGAGCTCATACGCAACATGTTGTCCGGAACTCCTCAGTGACACACTCATTCTTCTCATTCTTCTCATCTCATTTTATATATAAAGAGAGCGAAAGGAACAACAGAGGGCATAGCGGCCATAGCGGCGGGGAAACACCCGGACCCATCCCGAACCCGGAAGTTAAGCCCGCCCGCGTTCCCTGTTGTACTGAGCTGCGGGAGCGCTCGGGAAGCAGGGATCGCTGCTATGCCCTCCTCCTTCCTGTCGTTGTCCCATCAGTTCTCTGCTCTGATAAATGATCTCCGAATACGAGGACGAGCAGGACAAAGTATTTCTGCTGAGAAACTTCATAGAGGTCAGAATATCAAAAAAGAGATATGAAAAACTTGCTAAAAAATACACAAAAGAGCATATAATATCATTCAAATCAGATAAAACACTCAATCATTTCACACAACGTCCTCTTATATTCATAACAAAGGAGAGCGGAATACCGCTTCTTGGACATCCGGCATTTGGCGTAATTGACAGAGGCACGAACTTGATTCAGGTGCGCCCGGTGACGGGCTGCAATCTGAACTGCATATTCTGCAGCGTTGATGAGGGGAGAGCGAGCAGAACTCGGCGAACGGATTACATCGTTGAGCCCGAATATCTCGCTGAGGTATTTGATCATGTGAGTTCCTTTAAAGGAGAAGGTGTTGAGGCGCACATAGACTGTCAGGGAGAGCCGCTGATATATCCGTATATGGAAGAACTGCTTGAGAGAATAAAGAACAGTGCTTCTGTTGTTTCAATACAGACAAACGGCATATTTATAAACGAGCGAAAGCTTGAGATCCTTGAAAAATATGTGACGAGGATAAATCTATCTCTGAACACACTTGACGAGCGGCGTGCTGATTTCATTCACGGTGCCAGATATCCGCTGAAGCATGTGCTGCGTGTTGCTGAGATGATAGCGAAAAACACCACGATTGACCTGCTCATCGCACCTGTATGGCTTCCCGGAATAAATGACGAAGACATCCCCCGCATCATAGATTTTGCACTTGACATAGGCGCCGGAAAGAGATTTCCACCGCTCGGCATTCAGAAGTTCATAAAATACAAGACAGGAAGAAAACCGAAAATAAAGCGATATCAGACATTTGACGATTTTTACAGACGATTGCAGGCGCTTGAGAAGGAATACGGTGTGAAACTGGTGCTGCATCGCGAGGATTTCGGCATTGAGCGTCGTCCGAGAATACCCTCTCCCATCAAAAAGGGTGAGAGATTAAAGGCGAGAATCATAGCGGAAGGACGCACGCAAAATGAAATGCTGTGTGTGGTGAGAAATCGTGTCGTCTCAGTGATAACAGAAAAGAAAACAGGCGATTTCGTGAATTTTGAAGTGAAAAGAACAAAAGATGGGCTTTTTCTCGGCGTTGAAATTTGACGGCTGAAAAGAGCTGAAAAGATAAAATACATAATAAATAAAAAATATAAAGTAATATGAGATACTAATAAAAGCTCTTTTCCGTCTTTAAATAAAACAAAACATAAAACAAAACAAAAACAAAAAAAAAACAAAAAATAAAAAAGAAAAAAATGAAATCGGACAATAAAGAGCGCTTGGATGTTCTTCTCGTGAAAAAAAGATTGTTTTCGTCAAGACAGCGGGCGAAAGAAGCTATAAAAAGGGGATTTGTCACTGTATGTGGAGAAAAATGTGTGAAACCTGCGAAAAAAGTGCCTTTGAATGCGAAAATAGAGATTTCATATGATCAGTTTCATTATGAGTCGGGTTGTGAGTTGCATCATGAGTTTCCCGCTGCAAACGAAATGAGCGAGTGTCTGCCTGTTGATGTTCCCAGGGGATATTGGAAGTTGAAGGAGATAGATGAGCGTTTTGATCTGATAAAAAGAGATATTGTCGTGGATCTGGGAAGCAGCGCCGGAGGATTCCTGATTTATGCAAGTGAAAAGGCGAGAAAAGTTTATGGGATTGAATACAGTCGCGAGTTTGAGAGAATTCTGAGGAGAATTGAGGCTGAGAGGAACAATGTAAGGGTGTTTATTGATGATGTTTTCAAGTTTGACCTGAGGAAAATAGAGGAAGATGCAGTAGATGTTATCCTAAATGATTTGACACTTGATTTCGCATCATCAATCACCGCACTTCGCAGATTCCTGCCAAAATTGAAGCACAAAGGTAAAGTTCTATTTGTCCACAAAGGAATTGCAAGTGCGGAAAAGAGAGTTATGAGCGAATTTGAGATTGCGGGCCTGAAAGTTATTTCGAGATTGCGGAGCAACGCAAAAAAGGAAGTTTATTATCTGCTTACCCTCTGATCTTGAGGCTTTGCTGTTTCTCATAAGTGCCAGGTTCAGCAGCCTGCTCTCAGCCGTCAGCCACCACCTGACGGGAGCATGTGGTGCACTGCGGAGACATTCTGGCACTGCGGAGACATTCTGAAATATGAAATTGAAATATGTAATGTGTGAGTGCATCTGTGATCAGCGCTCGAAATCAGGAAGAGCGGAGCATGCCCTGCATTTAACGCAGCCAGCCCTGCACTTACGCCAGCTCATCCCGGTTTCATGCAGTATTTCAGCGATTTCAGCATATAATCGCTTCATTCTTTCAGGATTTGGAGGCATTTCATGTTCCATCTGAGATCCGGGAATGGGACGAAGAGGAACAACATAAGGATAAACACCCATTTCAGCGAGGAATTTGCTTCCTTCTATGACTGATTTGTCGCTCTCACCCAGCCCTACGATCACATAACTGCTCACCTGATTCTCTCCAAACATATCAACTGAATACCTCCACGCATCAATAATATGCTCAAACATCTCAGCCTTGCATGGAGCAACATCGCTGAGCACATCACGATCAAAGCTCTCAACATGTATTCCGACCGTGTCAACAGCATCATAGAGCTTCCCTATTATATTCAGATCCTTTGGTGGCTCAAATTGAGCATGAATAGGTAGATTGGTGGCGTTTTTTATAGCATTTGCAACGGCTGACAGATGATAAATGCCCTTATCAGATGTAGCTGTAGTTCCTGTTGTCAGTGTGACATGCCTCACACCATTCAATTTCATTGCAGCAATAGCCACTTCAGCCACATCTTCTGGCTTTTTCTTGGCTATCGTCGTGTTTTCTTGAAGCGAGATCTCAATTGCACAAAATTTGCATCTCTTGTGTGTGTGCCAATAGACGCATGTCTGTATTGTGGTTGTCGCGAGGCAGTTCACGCCATGAAGCAGAGCGATCTTTTTGTAGGGGATGCCATCAGCCGTCCGCATATCATAAAATTTCGGATCTGGAAACTTCACCTCTATACTGTGCCCGGATGAGGTTGTGAGGAAGTATTTTCCACATGCCTCCTCAACAATAAAAGGTGAACGGCTGACAAACCAGCTCATCGTGGGAACATTCGCAACAGTGCCACCGAATATGAACGCACCACCGGCAGCTGGACCCGCTCCCGCTTTTCTGCGAGGTGCATTTACATTGTTTTTTGCTATCCTAGCACCTCTGCAAAGCAGTTCAACTTTGAGCTCCCTTATATCCTTTTTATGCGCCATTTCCAACCATTCTTCAAAAGTTTGCTTATATCATCACTCGTTATAACACCAACAACTTTGTTCGCGGAATCAACAACAGGGAGTGCTGAGATGTTAAAGTGCTCAATTTTCCTCACAACAACATCAACAGGCTCTTCCACTGCTGCTGTTATGACCTTTTTTGTCATTATATCTGAGAGTTTATGATGTTTCATTGCGACTGCTTTTGCGATGTCCCATGCTGTCACTATGCCGCGCAGTTTTCCGTCAGCGCTCACGACAGGTATGTGTGTTGTCTGCGTTTTCATTATGAGTTCTGCGGCATCCTCAATTGAGGCATCTGCGCCTATTGTTGCGAATTTTCTGCGCATGATATCTTTGACGAGCGGATATTCAGCTGGCTGCCTCATTGGCTTCACCACAGAATCTCTGCGCAGATTCTCAACAGGAGCAGTCAGGAAGAACTCTCCTCCTTCTATCCTCTTTTTTAACTCCTCAGCCACTTTTTTTGCCATGTAGAAGCTTGACAGGGGGGAAGTTCTCACATCTTTTCCCCCTATCTCAATGCTGCCTGATTTCAATTCAGCATATGAAACCCTTGCAACAAGTGGTCTGTCCCTGCGTGGGACGCCGTAATCAACGACATATGTCATGATATCCTCATCAGAAATTCCTGTTTTTGCAGCCATTCTCTCATTGAGAATCGGTATGGGTATGCCTATGCCTATGTAAAGTGTGCATCCGTAGTTATAGAATGAGGCTGCACGCATGAATTTGCACTGCATATCTTTCAGGTCTCCGCACACCATCAGTGTCGCCATGTTTTCGGAGGGGAGATGCTGTGTGCCCTCCCCTATGATATAGCCTGTTGCACCACACAGAAATATGCGCGTGCCTATGCCTATTGTCTCAAAATCAGGATCGTTGAAAAGGGGGGAGAGTGCGCCTGAACCGCAGAATGTTGCGTTTCGCATCTCCGGGAGGAGAGTTCCCATGTATGTGTACAGCGTTCTGTCAGAGGAATTCGTGGCTGCGTTGTATCGCTGATATGCGTTGCGGGGATTGACCATTTTCGCTGTGTTCAGGTCCTCAAGCGATATCATTGTCTCTATTTCGTTCCTCGGATAACAGTCAGTTCCGAATCCAACAGCACGCAGCTCAACAGTCTTGCCGGAGACAAGGTCCTCTATCACATGCCCTCCACCGTATTCAATGCCGCGATCCTCAGATGGCTGCGCAGCGCCTATGTATGCGTCAACCGCAGCAAGACCAGTGTATGCTTCAACACCGTTCAGCCACACACGATGCATCTTTATGGGAGGATCCGAATGACCGAAGTTCAGAAACACGCCTGATGAGCACATCGCACCAAATGTGCCAGTCGTGACAACATCAACCTCACGGGCAGCTTTCACCGCACCAACCTCCTTCACAATCTCGCTCATCCTGTCCGCAGTGACAACATGAACATCACCATCCCTTATCTTCTCGTTTATCTCATCAATACTCCTGTTCACTTCCATATCGCTACTGCATCCCATCCCAATCATCCCCTATCGCAGGCCATGGTGGCATACTTCTTCCCGAAGCGTATGCCCGCTGCCATTTGCTATAATATATACTCCCTCAAACTGCCACTTATTTTTCCTTTTTAGACAGGGATTGGATCTCCTCCCCCTCGTGCTCCCCGTGCTCCCATAGCAAAAAAATGGAGGTTATTATCACTGTTCAATCTGTCTGTGACATGGTCTTATGCTCTCAAATTCATATTTTTAATCATTTTTAATGGAAAATCCTCCTTTATACATTGGTGGGCGCCGATTATAATAGGGGAACCCATGATTGTTTAATTATGATAAAAATCAATCACAAATTATAACATCATACAAATTACAAAATCAACTTCAATCTGCTGAGGTTTTAGAAAACATGACGCATGCGTGTGTCAAACACGCACTTTCTTCTGGTTTGCATGATCAACAGCAGCATGATCTACAGCAGTCAGGCGAGCGTCATTGGTTGGCAAATAAAATGAAAAAATGAGCAGGGCATCTCTCACAGCGTATGAGTGAGGGCGAGCAGTTTTCCTACGGCTTGCCTAACTGAGCGCAGTTTCATCTCCCTCTCATGTATCCGCTCAAGCAGCTCCTTCCTCCTGTCCTCATCATTTGTGTTACGCAGCTCAATGACCATGCTGTCTATTTCCTTTATGAGAGATGCGATCTCCTTCTTCTTTTCCTCAATCACAGCGTCTATTGCCTTCATCTCCAATCCTCCTCTCTCGCAGCATTTATTTATATTTTATCCTTTAAGCACGATCTCAATGTGCACTTCTTTGGGTATTGGTATGCGCATTATCTGTCGCAGTGCGCGCTCATCTGCATCCATGTCTATGAGTCTTTTATGTATGCGCATTTCCCAGTGGTCCCATGTCTCAGACCCCTCTCCGTCGGGACTCTTCCGGCACGGCACAACAAGTCTCTTCGTGGGGAGGGGAATGGGCCCCGACATCCTCACTCCGGTCGTCTCAGCTATTTTCCTGATGTGTGCGCAGAGCTCATCAAGCTTCTTGTGATTTGTGCTCACCAACCTTATGCGCGCTTTTTGAGTCATTTCTCATGATCACCTCCTCCCCTCCCTCCCGATGCCGATGATGCCTGTTTCATTCTTCATAGCTGCTCATTCCTCGCAGCTGCAATCATGCGGCTTTCGCCTTCACCTCCATGACAACACCCGCGGCAATTGTAGTGCCCATGTCCCGTATTGCGAACCTTCCCAGTGGCGGGAAGTCTTTCACACGCTCAATCACCATCGGTCTTGTGGGTTTCACCCTTATGATTGCGGAATCTCCCGTCTTTATATAATCTGGATTCTCCTCAATCACCTCTCCCGTTCTCGGATTTATTTTCTTGAGAATCTCCTCAAACCTGCATGCCACCTGAGCGGTGTGACAGTGGAACACGGGCGTGTATCCGACGGTTATCGCGGTCGGATGCTGAAGCACAACTATCTGCGCTGTGAATTCCTCCGCAATTGTGGGCGGATTGTCAAGATGTCCGCAGACATCTCCTCTACGAATCTCCTTCTTTGATATTCCTCTGACATTCCAGCCGATGTTATCGCCCGGTATGGCCTGAGGTATTTCCTCATGATGCATTTCAATGGACTTCACCTCTCCGACCTTCTGCGGAGGATTGAATATGACCTTGTCCCCCTTCTTCAGCACACCGGTCTCAACTCTTCCAACAGGAACTGTTCCGACGCCTGTTATTGAATACACATCCTGCACAGGTATTCTGAGAGGAAGATCAACAGGCTTCTCAGGCACTTTCATCATGTCAAGCGCCTCGTAGAATGTTGGACCATCGTACCATGGCATCTTCTCCGATTTCTTGGTCACATTATCCCCCTCATACGCTGAAACTGGTATAAAAATGAGATTCTCCTCCCTGTATCCGAATGTCTTCAACATCTTCAATAACTCAGCCTTAAGCTCTTCGTAGCGCTTCTGGTCATATCCGACGCGGTCCATCTTGTTTATGGCAACTATGAGCTGATTCACACCGAGTGTCTTCGCGAGTGCCACATGCTCCCTCGTCTGCTCCATTATGCCGTCCTTCGCATCAACCACAAGAACAGCAGCGTCTGCCTGCGATGTGCCTGTGATCATGTTCTTCACGAAATCTCTGTGACCCGGACAGTCCACTATCGTGTAGTAATACTTATCCGTCTCAAACTTCCGATGCGCAACATCTATCGTTATACCTCTCTCCCTCTCATCCCTCAGTGTGTCCATGACCCACGCATACTCAAATGTCACTTTTCCAAGCTCCTCCGCTTTCTTGCGATATTCCTCAATGATGTGGGGGTCTATTGCACCGGTCTCAACAAGTAACCTGCCTATCAGCGTGGACTTTCCATGATCTATATGCCCTATTATTGCCAGATTCATATGCTCTTTCTCCGCCATCTATCTCACCTCTTCCTCTGATACATCCCTTCCATATATCCTTTTCCCTGATATATCATTCGCCGTGTCCACCCGCCTTATTCATTCGCTCTCAAGCAGGCAGCACTTAGAGAGCTTTCCATCCTTATTATTGAAACATAAATAAAAGCTTCCGCTGCCTCGCAGACGCTCTCATCATAATGCGAGCCCGCAGCGACGCGGCTGGCTCAGTGTCTGCCGGGATCTCCACTGACATGCTCCATCTGAAGAGAAAGCGGAGGAAAACTGGCGGTAAGTTGCGGAGCAGCCTCGCCCATGCCCATCACCGCACAGGCTGTTACATGTTTCGCAATAAATTCTGAAGTGATGAAAAAGCGCATTA
Organism: Candidatus Methanoxibalbensis ujae; assembly: GCA_026134085.1. GTDB lineage: Archaea > Halobacteriota > Syntropharchaeia > Alkanophagales > Methanospirareceae > Methanoxibalbensis > Methanoxibalbensis ujae. The sequence goes on along the minus strand of JAOQIN010000015.1, from coordinate 25,698 downwards.
TGGGAGTGGATGAGGTCGGATGAAAGATGAATAAAACTGAACAAAATATTTTTATATTTTGAGGACGCAGTCACGAGCGGAGAGGTGTGAGAAAAATGAGGGGAAAGAGAGAAATGTGTGAAAGGTGTGGGGGGAGGTGATAAAATGAGAGGAGCCGTTATGGCAGCATTTCTCGTTGCAGTTGTGATCGCTCCGCTCGCATCCGCGGCGGCAGCGGGTGATGGTGCCTGCGCGCAGCACGAGCAGAAGTATCTGCATCTGCTTAACTCTTCCGAGATATACTTGAAACCTGTGAGCACATACTGGCACGAGTTATATCCCGACTACTGTAATAAGTATCATGTGGTTGATTGGAGGGACAATGGAGATGAAGTTCTCAGTCCATGCGACTGCATAAAGCTTGAAAATATCAAGAACGAGGAGAGGCCGAGATGGTATCATGTTGACAATGTCACAATCACATTACTTGCCATCAGAATACCGGCACCAACTCTGATACCAACGCCAATTCCGATACCAACGCTGATTCCGATATCAAAGGTATCATCAACAGATACAACAGCTCTGACAGCAGTTATGAGATCAATGTATATTGAGTTCACCGGCGGTTATGACGAGATAGATGAGGCGTTGAAGAAGCCTGTTTGCACATACTGGCATGAAGTATATCCAAATTTCTGCGTCTCATATCATCTGAGAGATTGGAAAGACAATGGAGATGGCTATCTCAGCGCTGGCGACTTCATTTCACTGAGCAGCGCGAATGGCATCAGTGTTAATTACTATGTGAAAGAGGTGAAAACGGACATCGTGGTATCGCCCAGGCACAATGTTGAAATAGAGAAATATGTGAAGGACCCTGAGACTGGAGAATGGGTGCCGCGTGTTAAAGTGCCAATATGCACAAACATGAAGTTCAGAACTGTCATACGCAACAACGACATCGGTGTTCTACGCAATATATCTGTGGTGGATGTTCTGTCTGACGGCCTGGATTACAACAACAATGCCACTGTCTCAATAATATCGATAGGAAAAGTGAAAAAATGGCGCTGGGAGCCTGTCAAAATTGGCACGAACAAATACCTGTGGGATCTGAAGAACATCTCACTGTCCCCGAGGGATGAGCTGATGATAGAATATGATGCTCATGTTTTCAGAGCGGGCGAGGACACAAATTATGTGGAGATGAATGGCACTCTCCTCTGGGACACAGTCGCATCACCGGTGTATGACAATTCATCCGCATTCATCTATGGCGTCGGATATAAACCTGCGGTTGCTGTCTCCGTTGACAAATATGTATATGCAGCGGGCGATGAGATGCTCATAAACCTCACACTTGTGAATCCGACCAACTGCACATGGAAATGCGTTTTCACAAGATGTCTTGAGACAGATATCGGCAAATTCTTTTATAGGGAGAGGGATATAACCCTGCCACCTCTTTACGATAAAACATTCTCATTCACATGGAAGGTCCCGTCAGTCCCGTCAGCGAACACAATAAATGCTTCGGCTTCATGGTATGTCTCATTGCTCAATCCCGAGCATGAGGGCATTATATGTGAGGATGTGGCTCCGTGGCTGTATATCGGCAAGCAATAAAATTCCTCCCCTTTTTCGCTTTTTTCCGTTTTATGCCTCCCTGTCTGTCTCATCTTATGCTTTCACCGTCAAATTCATCAATCCACTCTCTCCCGCTCGCATCTGAGGTCGCATGCAGCGATGTCTCCCTGAGATTGTGAAGAGGGGCGTGAGACTGCAAAAAAGCCCGGGCAACCTGCCTGTGGACTTCACAGAAGGCTTAAAATCGTAAGCTTGGAAAACCGTAAGCTTTATAACCTATGTTAAACAATTTTTCATAATTAGGAAAAGCTGATAAAGATTTTTATCAGGAGGCCCAACCTGATTTTACTGCCCATAAACCGGAGGATATGCAATCTTGCAGTAATTGAGGAGAAGCCAAGTAGGTTTGAAGATTTTCTTCAATTGTCGACTATTCCCCACCTTCCCCTGCTCCTCCTACTCCTCCACACAGGAAGGGTTTTGCAGGCGACAGGAAGATAAAAAAATAAAACGAAGAGAAGAGTTAAAGGCAGAATGCGAGATGAGCAACGCTTCTGTGTGGCTGTGATCAGGGGGAAAAATAAGAGATGAGTGGGGAGGTGGAACATGATGGCTGAGGAGGACATGACCGCTGAGGAGAAAGCTGCGCCGCCGGCTGCGCAAGTGTTGAGAACCGTGGAATACTGCACATCATGCGGTGCGAGGTTGTTGGGCACGGGTTTCACTGTGTTTCCGTGTCCCAACTGCCTTGAGAATGAGATTGCGCGCTGTGTGAAGTGCAGAAGGCTCGGAAATGTGTATAGGTGTGATAAATGCGGTTTTGAAGGTCCCTGAGAGGTGATTGAGGGATGCGATGGCAGGGTCGCTCAAGAAGGAAGCCCTCTGGTGGGAGATATCACAGATATCGCAAGAAACGGAAGTTTGAGATGGGGAGAGAGCCCGCCAATACCATGATCGGCGATCAGATAAAGCAAAAAATTGTGAGATGCAGGGGAGGAAACACGAAAGTAAAGCTGTTAGAATGCAATTTCGCAAATGTGTCCGACCCGAGAAGTGGAATCACACGCAGGGTGAGGATATTAAGTGTTCTGGATAATGCAGCAAATCCTTTCTTCAAGCGCAGAAACATCGTCACGAAAGGTGCTATAATTGAGACGGAAATCGGAAATGCGATCGTGACAAGCAAACCGGGACAGGATGGCGTGGTAAACGCAAAACTGCTGGAGTGACATGCGGCTCTCTCCGGCTGTGCTGCTGGCAGCGGAAGTTGGCGAAATAAAAAGCGAGCGAATGCGATGAAAGTGAAAGTGAAACTGTTCGCCTCTTTCAGGGATATTGTGGGGAAGTCCGCAGTTGAGCTTGATGTCAGGGAGGATGCGACATTGAGAGAGGTATTGCTTATGCTCTTTCAATCTGAAGATGCCCGCCTCAAAATATTTGAGGACGCAACGAAATTGCGGGATTATGTTATTGTGCTGAAAAACGGGAAGCATGATGGGCTGCTCACAAAGTTGGAGGACGGTGATGAGATATCTGTGTTTCCTCAGGTTTTCGGCGGATGAAAGGTCAGCTTCTCGATGAAGAGATGAATTGATGAATTGAGAAGTCTGACTGATGAGGAGCCTGACTGATGAGGAGCCTGACTGAATGCCAGGACGGCCACGTCAGGCTGACCAGCACGATGCGTGCGTGTGCGTGCGGACTACGCCTTGAGGCTACAAGCACCATGTCCGGGCTGGCGCATGACTTTATCTCCAGGACTGAGCTCTGGGCGAGGGGCACCTTTAATGCCCGAGAGTTCCCGTGTTGATGGAAGGCCGAGGATGCCGAAAGGCAAGAATGTGGATTGGGGAAAGGCGATATCGTGGTGGTCGACCGTGCGGGGAATGCAACACAGGATGGTGCTGGGTTCGGATCAGGGCTCAAAGTTCGATGGCGTGGCGGTTGTATCCTCAATCGCAGTAATGCTTGAGCTTCCAAAGGGAATAGCAAAGAAAATGAAGTGGCGGTGAAGACAGAGAAGAGCATGGTGAGTGCATGAGAAAACCAATTCGACAATCGCAGGCGCGGGGAGGGATGGATGGCGCCATCACAAAAGGCCAATATAGATTGAAAATTGTTCGCGAGATGAGGCGGCCATATCCAACTGTTGTGGTCAGGTCACTATCTACCTCTCAACAGCTGAAATCGGTATAAACTATACAAACAAGTAAGAAATAGCATCTTATCATCCATCTCCGATGAGAGGCGTAGAGGGAGAGGAAACAGCGAGGCTCAAAGAAAAGAAGTCATCAGACAGGAGACTGTCAGCTCACACTCATGCCTTAAGAGGTCGTGCAGTTCCAGTTTGAGCAGTTTGAGAGAGGAGGAGTGGAGAAAAGAGAAAAAAGCTGAAGAAAGTGAAATTGGCAAGGGTGTTTGGAGTCCAAGATCTGAGGATAATGTGATATGAACTATCCCTATCGGAAGAGCCTGCCGCCACCGCTAGTGTTATGTCGGTTTGATTGAGTTAACAATACTTAATATTAATACCTAATAACTTTTCCTCAGCATTTTGTTTTATATTCCATATTTTTCATTCTTCTTCCAGTGCAGAGTCCATGATATTAATTTCGATTTCAGCGACATTGAGCCAGCTTTGAGTATAGATTTGAGAACTTTTTCAGCCTCTTTAAGTTCAGTAAAGTGATTTCTTGAGGTCCAGGACAATCCTCAACATTTCAATATTCCAGGTCTACCAGATCTCCTAATGTGAAAAATCCTCTTTTTCCTTTCCGTTACCTCCACCACTCTTTTCCCAGCCTCTGAACAGATATTGGCTTTACCGCTTTGTATTTGTATTAATTGTTTTGGTTTTGGTTTTTCATCCATCCCGATAACCGGGCACTTTGTAGGGCATACCATTTCCCGAATGCTCTTTTAGCCGGGGATATGAAAAGAAGAAACATCTATGGCTCTCATTGGAACTTCCCGCCGATGGAGTTAGCGCCGATGGAGTTAGAGACTCTGTTAATCTGTGTTGGGCGGCATCTCCTCTTTCAGAATTTCAAATATGAGAAGAAGATTGCATTTGTTCTCTCCTTCTTTCTTCTTATTTTTATTTTCCTTTTTATTTTCATTTTTATTTTTTTCTTCTGTCATGCTTTCTTCATCGCTCATTGCTGCTCGCATTTCATCTCTCTTCTGCAATTCTCGCTCAAGGTCATCAACGCTGGTGATGCCGAATCTTATGAGGAGTTCCATCAATTTTGCTGCAACATCACTGCGATGTATCCATATGCAATGCGAACAATCCCATATGCGTGTGCCCTGTGATGTTGTTTTCCATTTTCCGCCTGTACATTCATCCTCACACGGATAAAAAGGGCAGAAACACCATGTGCAGTCCTGGTGCTCCTGATGACACGGATAATATGCGCATTCCTCCCACGCTCCTACGCATCTCAGTTCTGACAATATCTTCTCAAAATGCTTCCTCGCAAGTTCATGCATGATCATTGTTTATGCATTGACTATCATAAACAATTATGGATGACTTACGGACCCGGCGGGACTTGAACCCGCGATCCCCGGCTTAGAAGGCCGGTGCTCTGTCCATGCTGAGCCACGGGCCCTTTCTGTTTCTTTTCATCCCCCTTTAAGATAAAGGAACTTCTACAAATAAGGTATGGCTGAAGATTCAGCAGAAGAAGGTGAGAAGAAATAAGGCAGTTGGTATCTCCTGTTCATCAATCTCCCGTTCTATGAAGTGAGCGATCACAAGCAAAATACATATTACAAACACTGCTTAAAAACCAATTGATGAAGTTGACGACTTCCCAGAAGACTTGGAGTTGTCATTTGTGTAGGGGCAGGCGCCGACTCTGATGTGGATATGGGAGCAGGTGTTGGGACAGGCATATCCATGCGATTTTGCATATGTTCAGTGGAATCATTGATATAATAGGCCAACTGATTGAGATAACCAGTTGCTAAATTGAGGTAGACTATTGATTTATCCCTTTCTCCAATTTCAAGATAGTATATGCCTTTCTCCCATATTCTGCCCCTTTCTTATGGAACTTGTATTTTTTGCTGGGAGGAGAGCTGATCTCCTTGAGCAGCTGTAATTCTGGTGATACTTCATACTGGTTTATTTTATCAAGCGTCTCCGAAACATAATCATATTCAATATCCGCCCAGCCATCTCTTCATAGCATCCTCCAAAGCGGAGACTATATGCTCACCCACTCTCAACAGCCATTCCATATATTCTCTCATCTGTAAAGGGAAATTTAAATCCTCCCCAGTTGGCGTCCATGCAATTGTGGATACTATCAAGCCGATTATAAAGATAGCAAACATAGTAGGTCTTGTCTTTCTTACTTTCCCGTTCATCATCTCATCATCTTATCAAATGATATTAACAACCGACTGATAATTCAAAAGTATTTTCCAATTTCAATTTTAATATTTTAATTAAAAATAATCTTTATTACTTTTTTCACATTTTAAAAAAAATGGCGATAGAGGAGCTGCGAGTGGAAGCTATAAAGAAAATACATAAGCAGATGGAGGAGCCCTTTCAAAAGGGCGTGAAGATGCATATCAGGCGATATGTAATGACGATATAGATTTACAGAGGGCAGAAGAATTATGCAGTGTGGATGAACTCCATCATTATGAGGGATTTGAGGGGAAGACTAAAATGTGAAGGGTTCCATCTCGGCTCTCAACGAGATTTTAGATGAAGCAGAGCAGAAAATTGAGGAAGTAGAACAACAACTGCGATGAATAATACTATATCGGTAGGTATTTCCCTGAACGCTCCGAGCATGTAATGGATAGAGAGGCTTTTAGATATAATCTCAGCGCATTTCTGACTGCGTTCCGAAGTGTGACCTTCATTATGCGAAAAGAATAATGAGATTTCAGGATTTGGGGAGGGTATTGCGAGAAACAAATTGAAATAAAAAAATATGAAAAATGAAAACTCCTAAAAGAGAAACGAAATATAACTGTTCATCAAAAACTTATTTATCTACATGTGAATGTAAACGCTACTTCATCAATAGGTGTAGTTCCTAATATAATAATACATCATGCTCATGCAAATGGAACTGAGGAGCGATATAGTTTGATGGAAGAAGAAAAAGAGCGCCCACAAACACCAGCAAAATCTGATGTGAATGTCCAACGTTGGTATTTTGATGATTTTCCGGATGTTGATGTGATAACTATTTGTGAAGAATGCCTAAAAAGGATGAAGGATATTGTTTCAGAATGTAAGAAAAAGTTTGGCACCTCATAACCGATGCAGAGGAAGAGGACGATTCTTATCGTTTGTCATAAAAATGAGAGATACCCCAACTGACGCCCATGCTCCATCAATATTTTCGCGGCTGGCGGGCATCTGAAGTCCTGCGAAGCAGGATTTGAGCATGGTGCCGAAGGCACGGAGCCGGCTCTGTTGGGCGATTCTTTATTTAATTCTCCTCCCAATCTCTCTTGCTTTTTTGAGATATTTTTCTGGTATATCTTTCATCGTTAATGTGCCGGGCAATACAAATGTGCCAACTATTTCCTGTCCGCTCCATTTGCACATCTCACGCATTCGGCTAATACAGGAGCGGGATTGATTATAAATCCAGTTGAACGGTCCTGCCGTGCTGCAGGCAGTTACAAGAATTGCTTTCTTGTCTTTTGCATTCCGCTTGAGTGGAGTCCCTTTCGGTTGCTCTTTGATAAGAAAACCAAACAATCGCTCAAATACCCTTAACATCAAACCCGATACATTTGCCCAGTGTGTTGGACTTGCCCATATAATCAAATCAGATCTTTTGATCGCTTCCTCTATCTTCTCAATATCATCCCGAAACACACATGCTCCTTTCTCCTGGCACGACATACAGCCTGTGCAATCCTCAATGTTTAAATCCACCAAATAAATCATCTCACATTCGTGGCCGTTCTCCTCCGCTCCTTTGATAATCTCATCAACTATTTTGCTTATTCTCCCATCTTTTCGGGGACTTCCGTTGATAGCTGTTATTCTCATATTCCCATCCTCCTCTTACGGCTGTAATTTCGCCTAATGTTCTGAGCGTATCTGCCCCGAAGGGGGAATTTGGGCGGAGGCGGTAGCAGAAGCCAGATACGCTCTGTTATCTGCTGTTGTTTCTGGCACTTTCTGGCACTTGAACCGGTATATAAATTTCTCTCTTTTAAGAACCTTTTCTGCTTCTTTTTCCCATGTTTTATCATCCCTGTCATAACCTGTGGTCTATCCTCATGGCCACTCAGATGAACTAAAAATGTCTGCTTTGGTCTAAGCGCCTTAATATACTCCTCAGCTTTTAAGAAAGTGGTGTGACCTACTCCTTCAACTCGCCATGTATTACATTCAATAAATAGGTAATCCGCATTAGACATCAAATCAACTGCTTCTTTTTGCTCGTCTTTGGGTTTTACAATCCAGTCATTTCTGTTATCAATATCCCATAGCTGTTATCAATATCCCGGCACAGCTTTCTTATTCTTTTGATTATGAATGAGGCCGAACATGGTAAATATTCTTTAGGATTTCTTGGTTTGATATCTGCACTGTAATGAGACACTGCGACCGGTACAACTTCAACATCTGAGAATTCTATATTAAGAATTCAATATTAATGGAACAAGCTACCCGGCGGCTTGAATTCACTTGAAATGTGAGGTTTTAAAAACTTATTCCACTCATAATGGTTTATTTGAAGCCACTCTGCTGTTCCACTCCGGCACCACGTCTTAATAGGTTCCCAAGGCTTGTTGTTTCGGTCCAAATACCTTTTCCAGGTTTTACACATTTATACCTAGCATGTGATTTGAAGTATGGGATATCGCAAAGGCTATCTACGACGTGCATTCCCACATCAAACAAGATATGAAAGGGATAGTCTTCATCCAATACTACCAAATGGAGGTGTTCGCTACTTTTCTTGGTTTACTGCATTGCAATTGCATCCAAACTCTCTTAGAAAAGCATGCTCCAGTCCATTCACGTTTAAGATGCATCTCATGCGTTAAGCCTCCTGCTGGTATATCCCACAATTGCATATAACGGTTTGCTGATAAAAGAAGTTTATGTAGCAAATTGGGGAAATCTTTGGTTTACCTTTTATCCGCTGTTATACGCAGCGAACGAAGTGAGCGTGTTTCGGCTGTGCGGTCAGAATAACTTTATAACTTTATCACTCTCCTTCACAATCTCATACAGATCTTTCATCGTTGACAACGGGCACACTTCCGAACCTTCGGATTGCCTGATTTTGAGACAGTTGCCGCAAGCAAAAATATCTCCTCCATTATCAACCAACGTCTGCATCTGCTCTGTCACCTTAAATCTATCCATGTCCAGCGCATTCTACACCTTTACCTTTATTTTGTCGCTCTCTTCCAATGTAAAATTTGCAAACCGAAATGCGTTCCATACTGCCGAGTAGTTTGAATAGACTACAATCCCCATTTTCATGTTTATGCCTGCTTCTGTGCGGAAATTACAACAAAACCTCCTTCACCATAACCTTCTTTAACAGGTTCAATACCCGTTATTTTTTTGGGATCTTTGAAGATTGTCTGACAGGTTTTGATATATTCAAACTCCAATTTTTTAAGCCAATCCAAAACCTGTCTGGTAGAATAAAAGTTGGCATGCCTATAGAATTTACTCTCTTTCTTCTTTGATTCATACAGTTTGCCAAGAAAACTCTCCCTGTCAATCATACCTATAATGATATATCCTCCCGGTTTAAGAACTCTTTTTGCTTCCCTGAGTGCTTGCATGGGGTTTTGCACAAAACATATTGTTACAACTATTAATACAAAGTCAAAAGAAGAATCATCAAAAGGAAGTTTTTCTGCCTTTGCTTCATAAACCTCTATTCCACGTTTCCGTGCTATATCTGCCATTGCTTTTGCAGGCTCCACCCCAACCCCAATACCAAGAGGAACTGCAAATCTTCCTGTACCCACTCCAACCTCCAAACCCTTACTATTTTTTGGAACGAACTTCTTTAAAGCCTGAACTTCGGACTCATAGGCAAATCTATTTGCATCAAACCACTCATCATATTCTTGAGCATACCTTTCAAAGATTTCAATGCTATTCATAATTCCTCACCTTTATTAAGCACAGCCGAAATGGCGTATATAGTATATACGAAATTCGCCTTTTGTCCGGTTTTGGAAGGATATACGAACTTCGTGTTATCTCCAATTTTGGCAGTATACACGAACTTCCCAATCATTCTTACACATCACCCCCAAGTATATCTAGCGGACTTCTTATCCTTCTCAAATCTTTCATCGCAACATGAGTATAAATCTCCATCCAAATGCTTATGTCCAGACATCTCCTGAATGCATCTCAGATAAACTCCTCTGAGTAAATGGGTTGCGAATGAATGCCTTAGATGAACCGTTGCATCCTTTTTAATTGCTTGCTCAAAGACTGTCTGAACTGTTCTGGTTGAAATATGCTTATCCTCTGACACGGAAAAAGCCACAGTACATCTCCAGTCAACGCATACATTGCCCCCGCTGACCTAATATTTATATCTATTTTAATTTATTTTAATCAAATTTTCGGTTCATATACTCTGGCATGTCGCCTGTCAAAGCGCAAGGTCATCGCTTGCTTGAGAATGAGCGGACCCGGCGGGACTTGAACCCGCGATCCCCGGCTTAGAAGGCCGGTGCTCTGTCCATGCTGAGCCACGGGCCCCTGCTTTCTGCCCATGCCCCTCTTCCCGACAGCATCTCAATTTTGCATTTGCTGCGGTCATTCATGGAGTCTGGAATTATAGCTTCTTACAGCAGATTGTGATTTTTTATGTCAGCCGTGCGAGGAAGCAATGCGCATCTTTTTTTATATCTGAATCGTATGAGGTATGAGATGGAAATAGAGGCGAATATGTTTCCGAAGTTTCTTGTCCGTCCTGTGGTGGTCATAACGACAGTGTCAGAGCGAGGCATACCGAATGCAGCACCCTTCAGCTTCTCCTCACCGATAAGCTTTGATCCTCCTCTTTTCGGCTTCTCATGCAGTCCCGAGCATGACACATGGAGAAACATCAAAGCAAATGGGGAGTTCGTCGCGAATGTGGTCGGCAGGGACATGGGAGAAAAGATGCACATACTTGAACATGATTTTCCATATGAGGAGAACGAGTTGAAGCATGCCTCTCTCACAGAGGTTGCTGCGAAAACAGTCAGGCCTCCTCGCATAAAAGAGGCGAAGGCGTGGATAGAATGCAAAATGGAAAAAAGCACGGAGCTGGGAGATCATGTGTGGATTGTGGGGAGGGTTCTCCACGCTGAAGTGAGGGATGAGCTCTGGGATGGCGTGCTAAATGTTGAGCGCGCTGAGATACTCGCACATATAAGCGGTGAGTTCTTCGCTGAGGGAATGAGAATTGTGAAATACAAGCGCGCGAGATGAATGTCTGTCGGGAGCGGGGATGCGTGATGTGAAAATGACTGCTGACACGAAAAGGCGTGGCAGGAAAGTTGTTCTTGCGTATTCGGGAGGACTGGACACATCTGTCTGCATTCCTCTGCTGCGTGAGAAATATGGATTTGAAGAGGTGATCGCTGTCACTGTGGATGTCGGTCAGCCTCCTGCTGACATAGAGCGTGCGAAAAAGCGGGCATCATCACTCTCGGACAGGCATGTTGTCGTGGATGCCAAGGATGAATTCGTTGAAATGATATTCAGAGCAGTTAAGGCGAATGCGAGCTACGAGGGCTATGTGCTGGGAACTGCGCTTGCGAGACCGGTGATCGCGATGAAAGTGCTTGAGGTGGCCGCATATGAGGGTGCGGATGCTGTTGCTCACGGTTGCACGGGAAAGGGAAACGATCAGTTGAGATTTGACGCGGTGTTCCGCACATCTCGCTTTGAAATCGTCGCGCCCATTCGTGAGCTCAACCTCACAAGAGAGGAGGAGCGTGAATATGCTGAGGAGCACGGAATTCATGTTGAGAAGGAGCATCGCTGGAGCATAGATGAGAACCTATGGAGCAGGAGCATTGAGGGTGCTGAGCTTGAAGACCCCGCATTTCAACCGCCCGAGGAGATATTTCAATGGACTGTCTCACCTGCCGAGGCGCCTGAGGATGAGATCATTGAGATACATTTTGAGCGGGGAATTCCCGTATCGCTCGACGGCAATCGCATGGACGGCGTATCCCTCATACTCAGTCTGAACAAAACAGGCGGAAAGCACGGCATAGGTCGCACTGATATCGTTGAGGACAGGGTTCTCGGGTTCAAATCACGGGAAATATACGAGCATCCGGCAGCCACAATCCTGCTGAACGCACACGCAGACCTTGAGAGGCTCGTCCTTACAAGAGCCGAGATCCAGTTCAAGAGCATTGCTGACGCCGTTTGGAGCGAACTCGTATACAAAGGTCTCACAATTGAGCCCCTTTATGAAGCGCTGAACGCTTTCATAGACAAAACACAGGAGAGAGTGAGCGGCACAGTGCGCGTGAAACTTCATAAAGGCAACGCAATTGTGGTGGGAAGAAAATCGCCAAACGCGATCTTCACAAAAGATGTCTCATTTGATGCAAAAACAGAGCAGAAAATGGCTGAGGGCTTTTCGTTCTACCACGCATTCCAAGCTGGAATCTGTGCCAGAACATGTCATAAAAGCTGAATGGAGGCGGCATCAGCCGAGCACGGCCTCAAGCACAACATTCATCTTCTGGCAACAGCAATGCTTACTGCTCTCTCGCTGTTTCCGCTCTCATTCTTTATGAATATATCATAATTATTTTGTTATTTTTATTACCGGCATATGTTTGTGATACGCAATTATTTATATGGAGATGGCATCAAGTAGTACAATGATGAATGCGAAGAAGATGAAAACAGTTGCGGCGCTTGTGGCGGCTATCATAACGATGATGATAATATGCACAGCATCTGCAGAGCCCGATCCGGAGAACATGAATGTTCAGCCAGACAATCAAAACATGACGCCTGGCGAAGTTGTCAATTATACTGTGTCCATAACGGATATACAGAATAGTGGCACATCGAACAACCACACCATAAAAGCGTGGGTCTCAGGCATTGTATATGGTAGTGGAACGCTGAATGATTTGCAGTTCAAATTCTATCATGGAGCAAACTCATCAGGATGGTTGAATAACAACGAGACATGGAACTGGTGGGATGGAGGCGCAAACTCTGCCACACTCACGCTCAGTGTGAAGCATGTCGGCACCTCAACAGACACGAAATATCAGTTCAAAGTTGAGGACGGCTATATTTATGGTAGCACATGGGATAGCGCTAGCTCCACAGTATACGCGACAGCCATACCTGAGTTTTCAACAATCGCTATTCCAGCTGCTGCGATTCTCGGGCTGCTGTTCTTCTTCAATCGCCGCAGGCGTCAAGCATAAGTTCTCCTCTCTCCTTTTTTTTTTGCTTTTTCTCTTTTTCTCTTTTTCACTTCTTCGCTTCGCACTTTGCCTTTTCCCCTTCTTCCCACCTTTTCCCTTTTTCTTTTTCCTCTCTCATACCCCTGCTGCACGCCTCACTGCCGCCCGCTGTTCATCAAATATTTTTCATCGTTTTTGTTCTATGAAGTTATCGGACATTCATATATACTAAAAATTCATATTAATTTTCCTTACTAAGGGTAAAAATAACTGCTATTTGAGTTTAAATATTAAAATCGGATTGGAAATATGCTGTATATGTTTCAAACATATGTTTAAGAAACTTATCAATTTATAAAGTGCGGGGAGAATAAGAAATCAGGAGGTGAAGAATCAGACATGAATGAGAGGATCTGGAGAAAATCTTTCACCCTGTCGCTTGCTGTTCTGATCATGATTGCAATGTCTGCAGCAGCAGCAGCCGCATATACAATTGATGGCGATCTTGATGACTGGGGTGTCAATCCTTCATCCGGAGACTGGATCGCAGACCCGCCTGCCTACTATGTATATGACAATTGGCCCTCCGGTCCGACATCCACGGGATCCATTCATAACCCGGGCATAGAGCAATGCGATGTTGAGGCGCTGTATGTGGCAGATATAAACGATTCATATCTCTATTTCGCTGTCATTCTCTCAATGCCTCCTGATGGATATGATTACTATAATTATGACGGCTCGCATCATCTCATCGCTGGCGATCTCGCGCTGAACATGGACAATGACGACGGCTCAGGCGAATACGGATATGAATATGGCATAAAACTGACAAACGACTCACGAACAGTCAACGGCACAATAGGAGATGTGTTCTACATGCCCGACTGGGAGAGGCTCAACCCGGAAGTAGCCCAGAATTGTGCGGAGTTCAGCAACATGGTCAGCGGCACACGCACAGGACATGCTGATGTTGTGTACGAATTGTATCAGGACTGGAGCGGGGATAATGGATGGTCAAACTATGTGATAGAAATGAAAGTGCCAAAAAGCGCACTTGGAGTGACTGGAAACGGCACTGCAGACATTCAGGCGACAGTGAGCTGCACAAACGATGTGCTCACCATAGAGGATTTTGAATACAGCGAGATTCCTGAATTCCACACAATCGCAATACCGGCGGGCATGATACTGTGTCTCTTCTTCATATATCGCAGAAAGCGGCAGGGATAGGATTTCCCACTTATTTTTTATTTCCCTTTTTATTGTTTTTATTTCCATAGGTTTTTATTGCCATAGCGTTTACGAGCACCGGAATCGGTGAAGAGGTGATCGGCATAAAGCAAATAAAATTTCTTAAGGATGACGGGCAGGACTCTTACATCAGTCACAGGAGGATTTTATCAGTTGCGAATTTCATATTTTCATCAGTGAGGGGAATGAGCAAATTTCACGCGTTTCTGATATCGACATGCATGTATGCTCTGTTTATTTTCTACCTGTCGTCACTTTCTTCTCCACCATGTCCATCAGATGTTGGGTTTTTAAGAGGTGTTCTGCGAGAGTTGATAAAGCTGTTTGAAGAAATAGGGGTTGAATTTCTTGTCTGTCCTCTGTATTTACCATACAGATATCCCGATAAGTTTGCACATTTGATTTTGTATATGGTCTTCGGTTTTCTTCTGCATTTCACACTGAAGAATGCGAGGAATCCCGTGATGACGAGATATGCAGCAGTGCTTGCAGTGATTTTCGGAACAATTTACGGCATCACAGATGAGATACATCAGGCATTTGTGCCATTCCGCACGCCGAGTTATGCAGATCTGATTGCTGATATTGTTGGTTTGTCACTTGCGCAGGCACTTGTCTTCATGTATGCGAGATTCAGAAGCATGCTTGGCGCGAGCCTTTAAGCCGATAGATTCCGGAGATGTTATTGCTCGCTCTGCCTCCTGGGGCTGACCCGAAGTGAAGCCTTCGACCGGGGCCTATGCCCGGAAGGTTGAAAGAGCGTAAGCTCAGATGAAATGGGAACCTCCTGTGGATGCCTTCAGTGAGGGGAGAAGGTCACATGCCCTCCTATTTGTTCCCTCAACAGCTCGTATTCTGCACGTGTATGCACAAAGAGATGAAGATTCCCGAGCTTTACTCTTCGCAGTCCCGCATCTCTTGCCGCGTTATACGCCTCTATCATCTCCCTCAAATTTGGCACCGGGACATCTCGCATCCTGTATTCAGGGAAGAAGGCGAGTATGGTGAAGGGGATATCAGCATCTACGGACGCGATGGTGCGGGCGATACTGGCTATCTGCGAGGTCTCAACCCATCCGGGAATAAATAAAGATGAGACTTCAAGAACGAATCCCCTGTCCTTCAGCTCTGCCGGCAGTTTCAAGATGCGTCTGTTTGATACGCCGGTAAGCCTCCGGTGCACCTCATCATCAAACGCTTTGATATCAAGCCAGAAGGAGTCTATGCCCGCCTGCTGATACAGATCAAGGTTGTCAGGCGTGAGCCCGTAGCCGTTGGTTTCCATCAGAATCCATACGCGCTCGTTCCGCTCCTTAATCAATTCCGCTGACCTCACATAGAAGTCGGGCTGACAGAGCAGGTCGCCACCAGTGAAAGCGACTATGTTGCGGGCAGGTCCCCAGCCCTGTTCACTCAGCACGATCTTATCGCGACTGAGCACACCGGGACAGTTCTCGCTCCTCACACCGCGCAGGACGCAACTGCCACACGATTTGCAGAGCTCGTGTGCATGCCAGCTAGTGGCGTGTTCTCGTCTCACAAATGTTATTTCCATGCTCATGTACCTCTCCACTGCTCCTGCTATATCCTCAGGGCACATCCATTCACCCACGGCATTCTGTGTGAAGCGCCACGAATGGCATTTCTTACACTCAAAGTTGCAGCCCGACTGGTAGATGGAGAGGTAATGCTCGGGTCTTGACAGGATAATTGAGTCTATCAACCGGTATGGAACTCCGGCTCTGTACCGCAGCGTAACCTCACATGCCTTACCGCTTCTGCCAGTGCTGAAATCAAATACCTGACAGCTTCCCGGTTCAAATCCCTGCCTGACAAGTTTGCATTCCATGTTCCCTTCGCAACATGCGAAAGCGTGACGAGAGGGAAGACTGGTTGGAAAAATAAAAATTAAAATTTATTAAGAATAATATTTTAGAGAAATAACAGATGCTCGCACTTGAGTTCTTTCGCAACCCGCAAGGCTGAGAGAGCTGGTTTTATCGCCGGACGACCCGTCGCAGAAAGACGGTGTGGACGGTGTGAGCTCACTCTTCTGTTGGGTGGAGATGGGACATCCAATGGCGTCAGGTCATGAGGCGGCTGAGGAACCTCCCATCGCCGCTCCCCTCACCGATGCCACATTGGAGGAGGTCACATGGAATGGATAAAGGAGTGGAAGGGGAGGTACAGGAGAAAGAGGAGGTATGGGAATGAGATATGAAATTGTTGGAGACAACTTGCAGATGGTGGTAGTGCGTCTTTCAGCGGGCGAGATGGTGTATGGAGAGGCGGGAGCGATGGTTTACATGAGCGAGAACATGGAAGTAAACTGCCCCTCCTCACGGGGCTTTATGCCTTCATCCTGCTGGTCGTCGGGCAAGGGCTGGTTTACGCAGCCCCACACCTCGGAGCGTCGCCCCGATGCGTGCCAGCTTCACGCTTTCATCGCCCGGAACCTCCGGACGCTATAAGTAGGTGAAATTTTGAGTATTTAAAAATTACCACTTTCCTCCCCGACCTCAAAGGGGTCTCCAGCGGGGTGATAAGATAAATGCGAGGGCGAGAGGGGGTTTTCTCAAAGGATTGAAGCGTAAGCTCGCAGGAGAGACTTTCTTCCTGACGGAATTCACGCCCCGTTTCGGGGAGGGCTTTGTCGCTTTTGCAGGGAATGCTCCCGGAAGAATAAAGGCGATAGAGTTGAAAGGCGAGGATTTCATCGCACAGAAGGACGCATTCCTCTGCGCTCAAGAGGGCGTTGACCTGGATATCGCTTTCACGAAGAAGTTGCGTGCAGGCATCTTCGGCGGAGAGGGCTTCATTCCTGAGCGATTGAGCGGCACGGGCACAGCATTCATTCACGCCTGCGGCGATTTCATTGAGATGGAACTCGCATCTGGTGAGGTCGTGAAGGTTGACACGGGCAGTGTTGTCGGCTTTGACGCATCCGTTGGGTATGACATCGCACTCGCAGGAAATGTGAAGAGCATGCTTTTCGGCGGAGAGGGCATATTCCTCACAACCTTGCGAGGCCCCGGTCGTGTGCTTCTCCAGTCAATGACACTTGCTAACCTCGCAGCCGCTCTCAGACCATTCATGCCTTCAGGCGCAGGCAGCGGCAGTGGTTCCTCAGGCACTTCCGGCACTTCCTTCAACATCGGCACTCTCTTCAGAGATTAGAGCGCAGAGATTAGAGCGCAGAGATTAGAGCGCGTTGCACTTCATGAGAGGGGTCGGACTCATCCCGGAGCCCTATCAGATGCTCATTGCTCAGCCTGTCACAGCGATGCCAACTTTTTTTTATTATAATAAGCATATACAGAATAATTACAGAGAATGGAGTGGATTGAGTCATTACAGCCGGACAAGAAGGTGTATATTGAGACATTTGGATGCACTGCAAACATAGCTGACAGTATGAAAATAAGAGCTATTGTTGAAAAAATTGGATGCAAGATAGTTAAAAATGAGAAAGATGCTGATTTTTTCATTATTAACACGTGCATCGTTACTGAAAGAACAGAGCTTAATGTTATTAAACGATTGAAATACATTCGCGGATTGTGCTCTGGAGATATAATTGTTGCGGGATGCATGCCGGCTGCGATGCCTGAGAGGGTCAGAGAGGTATTGGGTGATAACGCAATAATGATAGAGCCCCGTTTGCTCAGAGATGTTTATGAAATTGCGTTTGATGGTGTCATAGGGATAGTCCCCATATCGCAGGGCTGCGTTGGAAACTGCAGATACTGCATTGTGAAGCGGGCGAGAGGTGAAATTCACAGTTATGATCCTGAGAGAATATGCGGAACTGTTGAGAGGATGGTGCGAGATGGTGCAAAGGAAATAAGGATAACAGCGCAGGACTGCAGTGCATACGGATGGGATGGTCTGGAAGAAAGATTGCACGGTCTTCTTCGTAAGCTATCTTCAATAAAAGGAGATTTCAGGATAAGAGTTGGAATGATGAATCCTTTTACGATGATTCATGATCTTGATGATATTATTGATTCCTTTGAATCAGAAAAAATTTTCAAATTCTTCCATATACCTGTCCAGTCAGGCTCGGATAAAGTTCTGAGAGATATGAACAGAAGATACAAAGTTCGTGATTTCATTCATATTGTTGATTTTATTCGTTCAAGATTTGAATATTGCACGATATCCACTGATTTTATCATAGGATATCCGACTGAGACTGAGAGGGATTTTGAGAGTTCTGTTGACCTTCTCAGGCGCATTAGAGCTGAGAAAGTGAATATCACACGATTCTCCCCTCGCCCCGGGACTGAGGCGGCATGTATGAATGACCTGCTTGAGAGAGAGAAAAAGCGACGCTCACGCATGTTCTCCGATCTGTATCACAAAATAGCTTATGAACAGAACAAGGCATTGGAGGGGAGAATCCTTGAGGCACTTGTCACTGAACCCGGAAGAAAAGGAGGAATGATTGCGCGAGACCCCGCCTACAGAACAGTTGTTCTCAGGGATGACATACCTCTTGGATCTTTCTGCGATGTCCGTGTGAAAGAGGCAAAAAGCACATATCTGATAGGCGAAGTGGTCGCATCAGCATCAGAGCAGTGAGCTCTCACACTCACCTCAAGCTTCAGTTTCCATTGAACATTGTGAGTGGCTGTGTGAGCTTGTGAGTGGCTGCATGCTGCGCGGTGGCATGCGGTTTCTGCTCTTTTTCTTTTGCTTTTTTTTATGTTTTTTTGTGTTTTTTTGTTTATTTCATTTTTATATTATAGCAAAAAATGATGATGCCTCGCTCAAAACAGTATGACAATTATATCGCCCAAGATGAATGCTGTGAAGAATCCGAATGCGATGAAAACGATGAATGGAAGTTCGGGCGTTATCCACACTTCTTCAATAATACCATCACGATGAAGATTCTCTATTTTCCTGATATCATCCTCAGTAACTTCAACTCCACCGCACACATATGAGCCATCAAAAGAATGCATAAGTCTGAAATGACGATGATGACGGAGAGAATCAGCAGGAACTTTAATGCCCATGAACATGAGAGGTGAGAAGTTACGACGCAGCGCATTCTTCACAAAAAGCCACAGAGGCGCAGATAGCCCTGATATGACAGTGTTCGTCAGAACGCTCATCACAAATACCTCAACCGGAGGAACTCCAAAAAGCGGAAATTCTCCAAAAACAGGATATCTCGGATAAAGCAGCGCAATCCCGAGCAAAGCCTTTATGTCCGCACCTCCAAATCTCAGAAAATACAGCACAGCACCCATTACAACACCAAATCCAAGCGAGAGAAGCATGTGCGGCGGCGAAAACTCGTTCAGAATTATGTCAGTAAGAAGAAACACACCTGATGCAATCACCATGATCAGCCACACAACATCTGATATCTCCCGCTCACGCATATCCATTATCGCCGCAATAATAAGCAGAACTCCTCCCACACACACACGCAGCAGACTCTCAACTTCATATCCAATGCCCACAATCATCCCCCCACACATCACTCATTCATATTTCAACTCATCCTCCATCAATCACTCACATATTACAACATTATCTTTCCATAAATCTACATTATCCTCCCATCTTAAAAAATTTTTATTTCGAATTATTTAATTTTTTCCTGCAAATATCGCTCAAATAAATTGAACAGCACGAAATTGTTTTTGGCATACTCTCTCAATCCTCATGAAAGGAGGTGATGTGAAAAGAAAATGAGAGAGAGACACATGCAGAAGAGAGGTAAAAAGGGAGTGTCTCCTGTCATAGGTGTCATCCTCATGGTCGCCGCTACAATCGTCATAGCAGCTGTCGTCATGGCTATGCTCGGAGGGTTCACGCCGCCAACAGCCACGCCACCTTCTGTGTCGATAACTTTTCAAGTTGTGAATAACTCCTGCTTCAAACTTGTGCACTCAAGCGGGGACACACTCATGGAGGATGAGTGGCAAATTGCTGTGTGCAAGGCTGGAAAAAATCCTACATACGCAAATGTCAGTGCTACCTTCAAGGTCGGAGATGCTTTTTATGTTTATGCAGAAACAACGACTGGTCTAACATGTTCTGACCTCAGTATCAATACTACCGCTGGTGGTCCCGCTCTGGCTCCCGGCAATACTTACGAAGTATATCTCAAGCATTTGCCGACGAATTCGTTGATATTGAGCGGGAAGAGAGTAACATTATGATTAACCAATTTTAATTTTTCTCTCTTTTTTCTTTATGATTTTCTTTATTTGTCGCATTTTTCCTGTCGCATGCCCCTCTATGCAATGGGATGTGGAGAGGTGGAGAGATGGGTTGAATCAGTAGCCTCAGTTGAAATTTGTGGATGCTGCTGTTGTTGCTGTGTGGCGTCACAAGTCCAAAATCAGATTTCAAGTATATCTGCGGAGAATGAATCAATGTCAATTATTGCGACTGTCCGGCGACCTGACAGGTAACCGCAGCACTCACCCGGGTTTATCACGAGTGTTTCTGCGCCTGAGCCTGTTTTTCTCTCACCTGTCCTGATTTCTGGCATATGGGTGTGACCGAATATCACGATATCGTAGATATGAGAGAGTGCATTCACGATTTTAGGCCTGTGTGTGACCGCGATACTCACAGATTGTATTTCAAGTTCAAGGGGATCTTCCTCTATCACGCCAACTCTCCTGTATTTTTCTTTCAGCAGCAGTTTATCGCCGTCATTGTTGCCGAATATTCCGTAAAATTTTGCATTCAGCGCTCTGAACGGTTTTTCGGTGAAGGGGGATACGAAATCGCCTGCATGGATCACAACATCCACCCGCTCATTATTGAAAACCTCAACAGCCCTCTCAATCGCATCCAGACGGTCATGTGTGTCCGAAATCACTCCTATCTTCATAACCACTCACCGCGCCTTCAATACAACTTCTTTTCACCTTGGCTCTGGAGGATAATTAAAGGCACGGCAGGAGGCGGGTCTTATTATTGAGGGGGGATGGGATCCACCTTCTGAGCCTATGGAAGGCTTCAGGTAAGCTCTGTGGATGAAATGGGAACCTCCTGAGGATGCTGATGGGAAGAGGTCACGTTGCAATTTCTGTCTTTTCAGAAGCAGGTATCTCAGCGATGAAGCTCTCAGTCATGGAGGGAGTTTTTTTAATATAAAAAAATAAAAAAAAGGTAGCTTGACCCAAGCAGTAAGATGCTGGAGAGGGGGTAAAATGAAAATAGGCATCATTATCTATTCAGATGATTCGGAGACGGTATGGAACGCCTTCCGGTTTGGAAATTTTGCATTGAGCGAGGGTGATGAGGTGAAAATATTCTTACTTGCCAGGGGTGTGGAGTGCGAGTCTCTGGACACAGATAGGTTCAGGATAACAGAACAAATGCAGAAGTTCGTTGACAGTGGAGGCGAAATACTTGCATGCGGCACTTGTTTGAAAATTCGTCAATCTGAACTGGAAATGTGTCCGTTATCAACAATGAGGGATTTATATGAGCTGGTAAAGGAGTGTGACAGAATTGTAACATTTTGACATTTTGAACGCACAGCCGAAACGCAGGTGGAGGACGCAGGTGGAGGACACAAAAATCAAAAACGAGAAAGCAATTACTGAACAAATAAGAAATGGAGAACAAAAGAATATGAGATCCGGCCATCGGCTCTCACATGTCATGGGGCCGCCGAGATTTGAACTCGGGACAACTCGGTCTTCAGCCGAGCGCTCTCCCAGTCTGAGCTACGGCCCCTCCTTCGCGCTCTTTTATCACTTCCTTCTCTTCTCTTTTACTTTATAAATATATTGATGGATGATGTGAAGGAGATGGAAGAGTCCGCGATAATTGACGAGATGAGGAGGGCACTGACTGTGCTGTCTGATGTTGATTTTGCTGATATACGATTTGAGGCGAGCTGCACATCTGTCATTGATTTCAGAGACGGGACATTCAGAGAAATATCGTTCGGCATGGACATGGGTTTCAGTGTTCGTGTATTGCGGGAGGGCGTATGGGGATTTGCAACATCAAATGACATTTCAAGATTGAAAGATTGTGTGAGGGATGCACTCAGCATATGCAATGCACTCCGATGCATGCGTGTGCGTGTGCGTGGTGTGGATGATGTGATTGCGGATGGAGTTGCATCTGCGGAGATTGTGAATGAACATTTCATTTTGAAACCACGCAAGGAGCCTGAGGATGTTGATGTCAGCGAGAAGAAGGATATTGTGAAATCGGCATATGAGACTGCGAAGGAGCATTCTCCGCTTGTAAAGAGCGTCTCCGTCCTGTATATGGACGGATACGAGCGCAAGATATATGCGAACACCGAGGGTAGCTGCATAATTTCTGAGATGCCCTCCGTTTTCTTTCGTGTGCGTGCGTTTGCGTTGAAGGGCGGCGTCATGCATGAGGGTCGCGAAAACACAGGCGCAGTGGCTGGATTTGAGTTGATAGATGAGGAAGATCCTGATGCCATCGCCGTGAGAGCGGCTGAGAAAGCCGTGCGTGCGATTTATGCTGAGATGCCGCCTGCCGGGTTCATGACCGTCATCATGGATAATCGTCTCTCAGGCGTATTCATGCATGAAGCTCTCGGACATGCCGCCGAGGCGGATCATGTGCTCCGCGGGGAATCAATATTGAGAGGAAAGTTGAACGAGCAGATAGCTGTTGAATCGCTCACAGTCGCCGACGATCCAACGATAGAACGCTCATTCGGCTTCTACAGATACGATGATGAAGGTGTCAGAGCGAGAAGAAATGACATAATTCGCAACGGAATGCTCGTCAGCTTCCTTCATTCCCGTGAGACAGCATTCAGAATGAACACATCCACAACAGGAAACGCACGCGCATCTGATTATGGTGATATGCCCATTGTCAGAATGAGCAACATAGTCGTGGAGCCGAGGGACTGGAGGTTTGAGGAGATGATTGAAGATATAAAGCTCGGAATATATGCGAAAGGAATGCGTGGAGGCGAGGTTGACACAGTTAAAGGCGAGTTTCAGTTCAGCGCTGAAGAGGCTTTTCTCATAGAAAATGGAGAGCTCACAAAGCGCTTGAGAAATGTTTCACTCTCGGGAAAGACGCTTGACACTCTCAAAAATATAGATGCCATCGGAAATGACAGGGGAAAATCAATAGGATTCTGCGGAAAAGACGGTCAGGAAGTGACTGTGGCTGAATATTCGCCTCATATACGCGTGAAAATACTCGTAGGTGGTGTTCAAAATCAAAACCACCGCTCCAGTCATGACCGTCTCTGAGCTGAGCAACTTGCTTGTGCTGACAATTGCATCAGGTTTTTGAGCCCCTCTGCTTCGTGCATCAGGAAGTTCCCGTCCGAAACCTGCTGAAAGGAATTAGCCGACGCAAAGTAATTTGGAATACCGTGCTGATGATATGTTGAGTTCCTGTTGAGCGAGGAGGGAGCCCATGAGAAGGAGGGAAAAGGTGGAGGATCCATGATAATAGACGAAAGCACATACAGAGCGAATGACATTCGTGGTATTGCGGATGAAAATCATCCAGATTTTCAGCTTAGCGATGAATTTTGCGAGATCACCGCGCATGCTTTTGTTGAGATGTTGCGGAAATATCGGGGAAAAGAGCCTGAAGATATGGTTATTGTTGTTGGTAAGGATGTTCGTTTGAGTTCGCCGCGCATAAAATCTGCGTTTGAAAATGCTTTGATTCAGCGAGGAGTCCGTGTCGTTGACATTGCTCCATCAGATAAAGTGAGTTCAACGCCTCTCATGTATTTTGCGACCTGGCTTTTCAACGCAGACGGCGGTGTTGAGGTGACAGGCAGTCATCTTGAGAAGGAATGGAACGGCTTCAAGCTGTGCGTCGGAAGTGAGAGCACAACAGAAACGCACATTAAAGAGATGTTTCGCCACGCAAAGCGTATTGAGGAATCCTTTTTGAGGACGGGCAGAGGAGCGCTTCCTCGTGCTGCGAGAGAGGGTGAGAAGGCGGATGTTTCGGATGAGGTCTTCAAAAAATATCACGACATGATTGTTGCGAATGTCGTGCTGCGTTCAAAGTGGGAGGAGCTCGCTTTGAAGTCGCTTGCTGGCGAAATATCGTTGAGCGATGCGATCGGAGCGGCGAATGAGATTGTTGAGCGTCTTCCTGAGGATGAGCGCCTGCCTCTCGCAGCGTTGAAGGTGGTTTACGATGCTGGAAACGGCACAACTGGAATAATTGCACCGCCAATATTTCGAGATTTGGGTGCGGATGTCTTCTGTCTTTACTGCGAACCTGATGGAAATTTCCCACATCACCTCCCCGACCCCACAATCCCCCGATTTCTGGATGATCTGCGCGCTGAAGTGAGGAGGAGAGGAGCCCATATAGGACTCGCTTCAGATGCAGACGGCGACCGAGCGGGTGCTGTCTCGCCGAGCGGAAGGATGATTATCGGTGAGCAGATACTGGCGTTGCTCTGCAAGCACATCTTGAGCGAGCATCCCGACGCAAAGATAGTGTTTGACACGAAGTGTTCAGATGCCATCCGTGAGATCATTCTGGAGAACGGCGGCGTGCCCGTTGAGTGGAAGACTGGCTTCTCTTTCATAAAGGCGAAGATGGCTGAATTGGACGCGATTGCAGGCGGTGAAATGTCAGGTCATGTGTATTTCAAAAAGAACAACCGCGCAGACGACGCTGTTTTCGCATTTTCCGAGCTGTTGCTGCTTGTGTCACGTGAGCTGAGGCGAATGCGGAGAAGAGAGAATGCCGAATGGAGAGGCGGATACGAAATCGTTGATGAGCTCCTCTCCGATTTCTTCAGATATGTGAACACTCCCGAGCTTCGCGTGCCCGTTGTGAACGATGCTGAGAAGAACCGCGTTTGCGATATCGTTGAATCATATTTCAGAGAGCTCGCAGCGAAGCATCCGGAAAAATACAGACGAAGAACGGATGACGCTGGAAATGACATAGACGGCGTTAAAATTGAGTTTCTTCATGCAAATGGATGGGCTTTAATACGACGCTCAAACACATCGCCCGTCATAATCATGCGCATGGAAGCCGTAGATGAGAAAGGTCTTCGTGAAGTTGAAAATGAGGTGATATCAAAACTGATGGAGTTTGACACTGTTGACCTCGAACACGATGAGTATGTCCGCGGCATATTGAGGCGACTGCGGCAGATGAGGTAGCCAACGGCCCGCGGACTGCGCTCTCCATCACAACAGGAGCGTCGCTGCTGTTGAATTGAATGAACAAAGTAATTCATGTAAACTACTCCCAGCTTTCGCGGGGTTATAGGTCATAAGACCTACGGGGTGGTTTACGCACCCTCTGGCATCAGGGAGCGTCGCCCTAATGCCAATGTTCGCAGATTGAAATCTGCGTTGTAGGTGTGTTGGCAATGTTCGCAAAAGAAAGTTGCATCGGTTCTCAAACCTTGCGCAGAGATGGCATGTCTTAGATGTGTTTCTAGGAGAAACAAGCTTAACTCTTATCCCTTCCCAT
>JAOQIN010000014.1:842-42241 GCA_026134085.1 Candidatus Methanoxibalbensis ujae | reverse complement strand
AATATGTCTGCGGTAAGAGCCATGCTTCCATCAAGCGGTGCATACTGCGTGATCTCATCGCGGACCATCAGGTCGCGAGGGCTCTCCATCGTCTTCACGAGAAAACCTCGCTCAATCAGGTAGTCTGCGACACTCGCCGCTGGATTTACCAGCACCTGGCGGTCCTGCGCTCACAACAACACAAGCCTGCGACCCTATCACACTTACGGTCCTGAAAACGAGCAAACGACAGCATCCTCACAGCAGCGAAAAAGGATGCAACTAAAATCTTTCCAAAAAACTTAAGAAGTGATAGAGGTAAAGTCCCAATGCTAATAAGCTATGAGGAATGTTTTGATTGCGTGTTTTGCATTCGTGATGTTATATGTATATGTGTCTATTATAACATCTGAAGAAAAGGAGAGAACAAGATGAGAGGGCTTAAGTGTTTGTGGTGTGGGAGGGAGGCTGAGTACATTTATGCTGGGAACAGTTACTGCGAGAGTCGTTATAAGTTGTGGTCAAATGAGAAGATGAAGTATTTAGGAGTTGGGTGAAGGGGGAGGAAGTTTTTGTAGAAATAGCCAAAAGTCTTGTGGAGGAGACAGCATGACATGTGGAACTTTGCGGCTCTCAAGTTTCTCCCACCACAGAATGAACGCTTTGGTTTAGGAACGCTCAGGTAGTTTTTGGGTTCGTTCGGGACCTGGCATTTCGGGACATTTTATTTTCTGTTTTTTTCTCACTCACGCCTCAAACACACTCACACTTACACACACTCACACACTCGCTCACAGTCACTCACAGTCACGCTCACAGTCACTTACACACAATTACACATACTCACACTCACGGACACTCACACTTGCGGGGGGGGGGAGGATGGCGGGAATTGAACGGAATTGAACCCGAACGACCCACCGCATATTCATTCCTTCTTCGCGGCGGGTGCATACGAACACTCACAGCAGGACGGCGGGAACGCAGGACTTTCGTTAAGGAACTTGGAACGGCAGGCTTTGATTTCGGATAAGGAACTTGGAAGTAGATTTGAATCTTGGTTCTGAAGGCTCGCTGGGTTTTTAAGAACCGTGAAGATATGTGCAGATAGAATGAAGATATGTGCGGATAGAACAAAGAAAAAAGTTAATAACAATGCCAGAAGCGAGGCGTTTTTATGGGAGAAGTGTTGTGAAAGGCGTTGCAAAGGGAGAGGTGCTGTTTTCATCGCACAGGATATCATTCCTCGGAGGTGTGGATCCGAAGAGCGGAACTGTCGTTGACCCATCGCTTGACATATTCGGCAAGTGCGTAGCTGGCAAAATTCTCGTGTTTGACGGGGGGAAAGGCTCCACAGTGGGCTCATATGTCATATATCAGCTCAAACTGCATGGAAAGCATCCGCGAGCGATGATCGTGCGAAAAGCTGACACAATAGTGGCTGTTGGTGCGATAATAGCTGAAATTCCGATGATTGAAATGGATTTAAATTTGAATGGAGGAGAAACAGTCTTGGTAAACGCAACTGAGGGTTTTGTTGAGATCTGTTGAGAGGGTTGTTGTGTCGCGCTATGTTCAGGCATGAAGCGTCAATCCGAATGACTTCAACACTTCTCTCAGTTTTCTCTCGTTTTCCTCACTCAGTCCGCCGAGTGGCAATCTCGTATGACCTGCCGGAAGACCTATGAGCTCCGCTGCACGCTTCACGGGGATTGGGTTCGTCTCAAGAAACATCGCGTCTATGAGCGGTAGAAGCCTGTAGTTCATTTCAAGTGCTTTTGCATAATCGCCTTTGAGCATCGCATGAACCATTTCGGATGTCTCCCGCGGAAGTATGTTTGCGATTACAGATATGACACCCTTCCCTCCGACGCTCATTATGGGAATCGTGAGAATATCGTCTCCGGATATAACAGTGAAATCAATATCTCTCTCTCTGACCTCTTTTATTATGTGCTGCACCTGTTTCAGGTCGCCTGAAGCCTCCTTTATACCTTTTATGTTCTCAGTTTCAGATGCAAGTTGAACGACTACATCAGCAGTCATGTTCAGTCCCGTGCGTGATGGGATGTTGTAGAGTATCAAAGGTATGTCAACAGCATCTGAAATGCGCTTGAAATGTTCTATAAGCCCCCTTTTGTTTGGTTTGTTGTAGTAGGGAGTGATGAGGAGACATGCATCCGCACCTGCGTCGGCGGCATGCTTCGTGAGTTCCAGCGCCTCTGATGTGCTGTTTGAACCTGTTCCCGCAATGACTTTTGTCTTTGCGCAGTCTATCACAACCTCAACCGCCCGCTTGTGCTCCTCAAATGACAGTGTTGCGGATTCACCTGTCGTTCCGCAGGGAACTATGCCGTCCACACCTCCCTCTTCCACATACTCAACGATACGCCGCAGACCTCCCTCATCAAGCTCGTCATCCCTCGTGAACGGTGTTATCAACGCGGGAAAAACTCCTTCAATCATTTCTCATACTCCTCCAGTCATTTATGAAACACCATCTATAATAAACATTGTTAAATCACGAAATCACGCAAATCACGCACAAGCAGCGCTTCACGCAAGCGGCTTCTTCTCCCCCCATACCTCCGGTTTTCCATGTCTTTTGATGCGTGTTATGTATCCTGCAACTCTGTTCCGCACTTCTTTGCTGTCTGTGTTCAGATATTGCTCCACCAGTTTCTTGTTTTCCTCGAAGTCCTCAGTGAACGAATTCACTTTCTCAAGCAGCAATTTCGCCATCTTCTTCACATATGTAGGCTTTACCGTCCCCAACACCATTCACCTTCCAGGTTCGCTGCTTCCTTCCTCAGAGGGTTCCACTTCCGCCGCACCCATCTCCTCACGCCTGCTCCTTATGTCGCTCACACCTATCATGAGGAAAAGCGCGCCGACAAGCAACACAATTATGCCTATCACCCCTTTCAGAACGGTGATCACATCACCCAAAAAATAGTATATGCCAAATGCACCGATCACGGCCAGAACAATACCTATCAGAAGCTCAAGATATTCGTTCATTCAAAACACCTCCTTCCCTTTCCCTATATCTCCCCATCCGTCACCCTCCTGTGTTCCATCTTCCATATCTCTGTTCAATCGCACCAATCGCACCACTGCACCACTCATGCCGCTCCACCCCTCCAACTCCCGCCACCTCGCCACATCGCAGAATGATTTCACCGTCTCAGCATTAATTCAGCGCTCTCAGGCGTGTATTTCCAATCTTCGGGTAGCACTCCTTCACGCCTGTAGTATTTCTCAAGACGCCTTATCTTTGATTCCACGAGATTCAGCGCATACTTGTTATGCATGTCCTTGCGATGTGTTTCGAGATGTCTCCTCAATCTTATCGCTTTTTTAATCAAATTCTGCAGATCCTCCGGAATTTCAGGCGCCAAACCTCGCTCCCTCAATATCTGAAGCATTTTTTTGCCTGTGACCAGACGCACATCAGGAACTCCATAGCTGTCTCGCAGTATCATACCGATATCAGCGGTGGAATAGCCCTGCTTGAAAAGCTCAACGACCTTCTCCTCAACCTCCTGTGCACTCATCTCACACCATTCGGGCGGTGTCTTATCGGGATTGAAAGGCTTTTTTGACCCTGATTTCCCTTTCCTCCGCGAATACATCCTCGCCATGGCACATCCTCCCTCATGCTCTCTTCTCTCCCTCTCTGTTCGCTCTTTTTTCTGAGCGAAAATATAAAAATGTTTGTCCGCCTCTGCTGCGCCGCACATTACGCAAACAATTATACTTCAGACATCTCCTACATGTTGCTAAGTTATGATATGAATTTATTCACGGTGTGGGCGGGTTGTAAATTTCTCAATTTAAATTTCTCAATTTAACTCAATTAATTAAAGAAAACGAGCCTGCGCCCATATGGTTTGTGGTCTGCGGTGAGCCAGCCAATGCAGTTCATCTCCATTTTGAATCCTTTTCCCTTCTTCATCAGAGCTATGCATCAGATAACCTTCGTGTAACTTTTCGTTTTTATATGTAATTTAAAGGATTTTGTATCAAATATAACAGTTCTACCGAGATTTCCTCCTGTGTCCTCTGCAACAATACTTATATCAAGCTTTCTCAACATTTCTTTTACTTTTGCCACATTTCTATCGCCTATTTCAAGACTGTCAAGTTCTCGAAATATTGATGCTCCACCGGCGATCTTTGCTTTTAAATGTTCTTTTTTCGCACCTTTAACAATCATTTTTTTCATCAACACAGGCACGGCAACAGTTGCATATTTGCAGGCACGCTCAGCGTGCTCAATGACACTCTCTCCATGAGGTTCGGGAAGCATCACATGAGAAACTCCACCCATACCTGCAGATTCATCATACATCGCAACACATACACATGATCCAAGACCTATTATTGCGAGTTTTTCAGGATTATGAGCGATTTTTACATCGCCTATACCAACATATTCAATCATATTCCTTCACTTTTTCATCAAGCATGGAGAGCAGCGTTTTCAGGCTCTCTTCTCTCGGAAACAGCAGTATATATCCATAAATTTTATCATTGTTATCATTGCTCTTCTCCTCCTCGCACTTAAAATCGCATCTGAACATGAGCACATGGTCGGCTGACCCTGCGATATCTATGAGTGCACGCTGTAAGATCGCACCTGTCATGTCGCATGCGAACACGGGGGGTGACGGAATGACAGATATTCCGAGAAACTCAGATATCGCATCGCAGAAGGAAGATGCGAGTATGTTCCCCACCTCCTTAAGTGCTGAAGACCCCATATCTCCCTCTATATCATCAGTATCGCCGAATGTGCGCCCGAGCAGCAGTTCTATAATGAACTGCGCACTTCGCTCGGTGAAAATCACATACAGATATGCGGAAATATCTCCTCGCAACTCAAGCAAAACACCTGCAACTATCAAATATGCATCCACACGACACATTATGTCCCTCACTGGAATGATTTCAACCTTCGGCACATGTGTGTAGATCGTGATGCCAGTCATCTCCGCGAGCGATGTCGTCGCATGACATGCGCCTATGTTGCCCAGTTCCTGAAGTGCATCCTTCTGAAATTCACTCAGTTTCAGTTCTTCCCTCATATTCTCCTCCTCATATCCATATCCGTTCCCACCCACACTCTCTCACAGCTTAAAACAGCGAACACACATCAAGAATGGGGACAACCTCTCCGTTTCCCAGAATCGTGAAACCGCTCAGTCCTCTGACATCCCTCAACAGCTCGCCCTGTGCCTTAACAACGATTTCCTGCTGCTCAATGACTTCGTCAACAATTATCCCAACACGCTCTGAGCCCCCTCTCTCTATCACAACAACAACCAAACGCTCACCATGATGTCGCTGCCGCACGCTCTCTCCGCTCACATCCGCACATGATGATGTCTGTGCTGCCTGTGATGATGATGCAGATGATGCATATGATGTATGATGTGTTGTGCGAATGACATCATGCAGAAATATGACGGGCAGTATGCTGCCGCGCAGTTTGAACACATACACATGCTCATCGCCCATTTTTTTGATATCTGCCGCGTCAATGCTCACTATCTCGCCTATGTTTGAGAGGGGTATGGCATATGTATGAGAAGCCACTCTGATGAGGAGCGCCTGGATTATGGCAGATGTGAGAGGCAGTTTTAGAACAACACTGGTGCCTTTGCCCTTTTCCGAATACACTTCAACTGAACCACCGAGCGATTCAACACGCGTTTTCACGACATCCATCCCGACACCCCTGCCGGAAATCTCGGTGACCCTGTCTGATGTGCTGAATCCCGGCATGAATATGAGTTTGAGTGCGTCTTCATCACGCATTTTTGCGTTTTCAGGAATCAGGCCTTTTTCAACTGCTTTTCGCTTCAACTTCTCCACATCTATGCCTCTTCCGTCATCTTCAACAGTTATAAACACGAATCCATGCTCTCTGTGCGCTGCGAGCCTTATGCGACCTCTCTCAGGCTTTCCAGCACTCAATCGCTCTTCGGGCGTTTCTATGCCGTGATCCACCGCATTTCGCAGCAGATGGACGAGGGGGTCAACTATGCCCTCCAGTATTGTTCTGTCAATCTCGATGTCGCTCCCCTCCACTATCAGATCCGCTTTCTTCCGCTGCGACCTGCATATATCCCGCACCAGCTTCGGGAAACGATTGAATATGTGCGCGACCGGAATCATACGTATCTGCGTAACCTCATATTGAAGGTCGCTTATCGTCCTCTCTATGTATGCGAGCGCGGACGGAAGCTCATCCATATTGCGATTCTTCCATATCTCCATCAACCTGCTCCTTCCTATGACAAGCTCGCCTACAAGATTCATTATGATGTCAAGCTTTTCCGTGCTAATTCTAACACTCCTCGCAATATCGCCTCCCACCCCCGCTCCCGCTCCCACAACCGCCGCCCGCTTCTTTTCCGCAGCATCAGAACTCCTCCCACGCACATCACTGTTGATGCGCACATCCTCAACATCCGAAACCGCATGCACAGACCTCCGAATCTCATGCTCGCCGAGGGATGTGGAAAGAGTGACAGTGAAAGAATTATCAAATCTTTCATTCTCTATATCATCTATAGAGGGCTCCGTCTCAATGATCTTGCCTATTTCTGAAAGATTTTTAAGCACTAAGTAGCCTCTCACACCCTTATACGCACAATCTTCGGACAAGAATACAGTTATATTGTAAATTTTACCCTCCACTTCTCCCTTCTCTTCCTCACCTTTCTCATCTTTTTTCTTGTCTTCCTTTTTTTCTCTCTCCTTTACAGACTCATCTTTGATATCTTCCTCATCACTCACAGCACTCTCGGCACCTGCGGAGGCACCTGAGGAGGTATCTGTGGAGGTCTCTGTGGAGGCATTTGTGAAGGCACCTGAGGAGGTATCTGTGAAGGCATCTGCGGAGACTTTCTCTCTCTCTCTCTCTCCCACACCTCCGGCTTCGCCCTTCCGCAGTGATTCTTTTATGGCATTCAGCTCGTTAAGAGCTGAGGATATGTCCGCTGATTCATCGCTGCCATCACGCTCTATTTCCGATATCAGCGTTTCAATGAAAGATGAGCATTCAAGAAGCACATCTGTCACATCAGTTGTCAGGTCAATTTCTCGCTCTCTCACCGCATCAAGAATCTCCTCAAGCGCGTGACATATGCGCTCCATGCGGTGAAATCCCATTGATGCCGCCATCCCTTTTATAGTGTGAGCGCTCCTGAACGCGCTGTTCAGCGCGATATCAATATCTCCGCCTCGCTCAACCGCATTATCAAGCTCAAGCAGTGATTGCGTGAGCGTTTCTATGTGCTCCCTCGTCTCCTCAAGAAATGCCTCAAGATAATCAATATGCCCGGGGCTCATCTGATTGATTCACCTCTCTCCCATTCTCATGACGCTCGGAACATCACACATCACATCACTCGCATCTCAGCCGCTCGCATCTCAGCTGCCTACACGCTCAACCGCGCGGACAATTGCCCGTCCGATGGCATGCAACGGCAGTATCTCATCCACACAACCCGTCTCAATTGCTGCCTTAGGCATGCCAAATATCAGTGATGTGCTCTCATCGCACGCTATCGTCATTCCGCCGCGCTCCTTCACCTTTCTCACACCATCTGCTCCGTCACGACCCATGCCGGTCAGGACGACACCTATCGTTTTTGCACCGTAAACCGCTGACGCAGATATCATCGTCACATCCACAGATGGTCTGACAGCGTTGACGGGCGGCCTCTTGCTCAATCCCACCTTTCCACGATCCTTCACAACCATATGATATCCACCAGGCGCCACGATCGCACAGCCATCCCTTATGACATCATCATATGTCCCTTCCTTCACATTTATCTCGGCAATTTCGTTCAATCTCTCAGCAAAACTTTTCGTGAAACCCGCAGGCATGTGCTGAACTATCAGAATACCAGCATGAATATCAGCGGGAATATGAGATATGACCTCCGAAATCGCGCTTGGACCCCCCGTTGATGCTCCTATCACAACCACTTTTTCGCTTATCTTATTCTCTGTCCGAACAGCCGGGCGTTCTGACATGCCAGTTGACACCGATATATCAGCGCCTGCATGTCGTAACCTCCTGCGCCTCCTCTCTACAAACAGAGAGATGTTGTCCCTCACGAGAAACGCATTCTTAATTTTCGTGATTATCTCAGAACGCACTTTATCAATGTCAAGTGAGAGCTCTCCAGAGGGTTTCGCGACAAAATCAAATGCACCACGCTCAAGCGCTTTTATTGTAATCTTCGCATTTCTCTTCGTGTATCCGCTCAACATCACAACAGGAACTGGCTCCTTCTCCATTATGCGCTCAACAGCGGTGATGCCGTCCATCTTTGGCATATCAACATCCATCGTAATGACATCGGGATGCAGCGAAAGCGCTTTCTTCACTGCTTCCTCTCCGTTCCTCGCAACTCCCACAACCTCTATTTCATCATCACTGCTCAGCATGTCAGAAATAAGCACACGCATAAACGCTGAATCGTCAACCACAAGCACTCTTATTTTCTCAGCACTCTCCTCTTCATTTTTCATCACACATCACGCCACGCACATCACAGCATGATGACATCTCAACATCTCGCATCCGGTCATCCAATCATCAACTCTCACAACGCACACCGTCACCGCAGCCATGCGTCATGCCGATGAAAGCACTTTTTCTATTTCCTCCAACACTTTATCAGCCTGAAACGGTTTCACGATGTATCCACGGGCACCTGCTTTTATCGCCTCAAGCACCTTTGCCTGCTGACCCACTGCAGTGCACATCACAATCCTCGCCTTCGGGTCAATTTTTATGATTGATCTCGTTGTCTCTATGCCGTCAAGATGTGGCATCACAATGTCCATCGTCACGAGATCCGGCTTCAACTCCTCATATTTCTCCAGCGCCTCAATACCATTTTCCGCCTCTCCAACAACCTCATGCCCTCCCGATTTCAATATGTTTTTCAACAACACACGCATGAACGCCGCATCATCAACAACCAATATCCTCGCCATAATATCACCTCCTATCCCATTCTCACCGTCTATCCTCACCGTCCATCCTCATCGCCCATTCTCATCGCCCATTCTCATCGCCCATCCCGTCGCCCATCACGCATCAATAATTAATTATTTTCCACCAAGTATGCCCGTTTTTGAAAGCTGCATGACATATTTTATGCCCTTTTTCGTGAGTTTTTTTCCATTATTTGTGTTTTCAAGTATTCCGATTTCTGTGAGATGCTCAAGATATCGTGTCATTTCATCCTCTTCTACCCCGAATACTGAGGCCATTGAGGAGATGTCTGAGAAGTCAAAAGCACCTGAATATATCATGGCGAGAATCTGGTTCTCAGTATCAGAGAGTTCATCATGCACCCTGTACCTGCTGAGCAATCTCTCAATGTATTTTCTCAATGTCGTTATTGTGTCTCCTATGGATATGATGATTGAAGATACAATGACCTCCTCACTCTCATCAAAATAATCAACTGATATCGCAGCATAAACAACTCCTTTGTATCTTGAACGTTTCTTTTCATCAACATTCACAATGGAATCCCATGCAATTCGCTTATGATCCTCTCTGCCTATTATCCACATAGCCCTGTTTGATATCTTCACTATTCCCTTCTGCAGTTTTATGTGCTTTTCAAGCGATAAAACTCCTCCACTACCTGCATGCGTGAAATAGACGCTGAACTCAAGCACATTCATCTGAATGATAAGCTCTCGCTCAAGGTCGTCAAGCGCATCAGGCGACATCATGACATGAACAGACGCAAGCTCAACATCCTCCTCTTCCACTTCTTCCTCACTTTCCTGCGCACCCTCAGCCAGCACCTCCTCAGAGGAAACAGGCGACAGAGGAGATGATTGTTCTGATGATTGTGGTTCCGATCTGTAATCTATCACAAGAATATCTCTGTCATACCTCCGCACATCTCTTACGCTGTTTAAATGGATGATCAAAGTCGGTTTGTTCTCAACTTTCCTCAATTTGCTCAATAAACCCCGCTGCTTTTGCCTCAATTCATAGAAAAGCAGGGCATCTCCCTCAAGCGTCAGCTTTCCATCTGTCCATTCTCCATCGCCGATGCGAAATTTCATAGTCCATCATCCTCCCCGCACAATGAGAAACGAGTGAGAAGCAAAAGCGATGATGGGCGATGATAGGCGATGGTAAGCGACAGCGATGGGATGACAGGATGAGTGGTTATTGAATTATCTCCCTCATCTCCCTCTCGTTATCGTTGAGCACTTCTTTAAGGTCGATCAAAATGAGCAGGCGATCGGGCAGTTTTCCGACACCTCTGAGATATTTTGTCTGCATGTTTTCTTTTATGATTGGAGGGACTTCCTCGATGTCCTTATCTGATAGATAAGTGACTTCGGTGACAGCATCAACAGCCATTCCAACGACATTGTTTCCCGTCTCAACAACAATTATCCTCTCCTGCCTGCTGTCAGTGCTTTCTTGGCTTGATATGCCAAGTTTCCTCTTCAAATCAATGATTGTTGTTATCTGACCTCTGAGATTTATGACACCTCTCACGAAATCAGGCGCATTTGGCACGACTGTTATGTTTTCCTTCTTTATTATCTCGCGCACCTGCATTATATCAACGCCGAACTCCTCATCTCCGAGCTTGAAAACGACGAGTTGATGCTCGCAATTCCTTTCTCGCTGCACACTGTCCTCTGAAACTGATAATGAGGATGAGGATGCCGACATCACTCAATCACCTCTGCCGTGCGGAACACATCACAGGCGCCTATTTTACGGTCGCATCTGCTCGCACCTTGTATCTGTTTATCATCTCAACTGTTTTGCTTGTGAGGTCTGCGAGTTTCTGAATGCCTGCGTTGAGCTCCTGAATTGCAGCGGTCTGCTGTTCAATTGCGGATGAAGTCTCTTCAGCCGAAGATGCGCTCTCCTCAGCCGCACTTGCTATCTCGTCAACACCTTTTGAAATGCGCTCCATGATCTCCGCCCCCCTTGTGGCATCCTCAGCAATCACTCTCAATCTCTCACGAATCTCCTCAATCATATTCTCAGTGTCTTCAACACTCCTGACAGCGATCTTCAGGTCTTCCTTGCCAGCGTTCGCACGCTCTCTCATATTCTTTGATGATTCAACGACACTGTTCATCTCCTCCTTCAGCGTTTTTATCATCGCATCTATCTCAGCAGTTGACCGCTTTGAGTTCTCAGCAAGCTTTCTCACCTCTTCCGCAACTACCGCAAAACCACGACCGTGCTCTCCAGCGCGGGCAGCTTCTATCGCGGCGTTAAGCGCAAGCAGATTGGTCTGATCCGCAATGCTCTCTATCATCTCCGTGGCCTTCCCTATCTCCTCTATCGTCTTTCTAAGGTTGTTTATTCTCTCGATTGTATTTTCAACAGATGTGCCAATTTCATCCATACTTTCAGAAGATTTAACTGCGAGATCTCGCATTTTTATGGCATTTTCAGCGCATTTATCGGCGAAGTTGCTTGAATCTTCCGCATTTCTGCGCATTTCATTAATTTTCTCATTGGCCTCTTTTATCTCCTTGGCAGATTCGCCGACAGTCATTGCTATCTCCTGCGATCCTTTCGCCACCTGCTGTGATGCTGAAGCTATCTGCTGCATTCCTGAATTGGTCTGCTCAATTGCTGATCTCGCATCCCTGCTCACACTCGCGACATTATCCATTGCGTTTCTCATCTCAACAATAAGGTCGCAGAGATTGTCAAGTGCTGAATTTATGTTCTCCTTTATCGCCGCAAAATCTCCAGGAGTCTCAGCAGAAATGCGGGCTGAAAGGTCCCCCAGACTCATGCATGATGTCACATGCGTGATATCGTTTATTATACACTGAAGCATCTCTCCATAGCTGTTCAGCGCATCTGCAAGCTCTTTAAACTCGCCTTTCACATCAATCTGAGCCCTCTCGCCCAATCTTCCGTTCCGATAAGCATCCATTATCCTTATTGTCTCCCTGAGAGGAGCGACAATCGTATCAAGCACAGCGTTCATGCCTTCAGCAATCTTTTTATATCCTCCGTCGAACTCTGAGACATCGTAGCGAGCATCAAGAATGCCTTCCTTTGCGTTTTCTATAAGCCTCTTGATCTCCTCAATCATTCTGGTCTCCTCTGTGATGTCAACAACATACTCAATACCGCCTATGATTCTCCCCTCAGCGTCTTTAAGAGGTGCAGCAGTGTAGCGAACGGGAATCTCACCGCCGGGGAGTCTGGCAATGGTCTCCAAGGTCAAAGTGCGGTTTGACTGCACCGCCCTTGAAACTCCACATTCAGGCGTGTTGCAGTGCGTTGTGTTGAAAAGCGTGTAGCATTTGCGCCCTATGCACTCCGATTTCGGCACTCCCACGACCTTGGCTGCAGCCTCATTCATGCATATGACATTGAACTCCCTGTCCACAGCCATGACAGGCGCGGGAACTCCATCCAGAAATCTCATGTTCCGCTCAGCAACTTCAATCGCACGCTTCAGCTCCTCCATCTCCGTGAACGCAGCAACTGCTCCTATTATGACTCCGCCGTCATCATAAACAGGATTGCAGGATGCCAATACGGGAACTTCCTCTCTCTCTCCATCCCTGTATCCCCTCAAAACCATCTCCTTTTTTTCTATCGGTTTTCCTGTGTCTATCACCGTCTTTATCAGTTCTCCTGTTTCAAAAAATTCCGATATTTCCATTCCAATTACATCATCAACACGCTTGTATCCTCTGTATTTGACGAGTTTCTCGCTTATATACTGTATTCTGTAACTGCGATCAACGAATATCAAATGCACTGGCGTTGGCAAACTCTCAAATATGCGTTTTATAAGCGCTGTTTTCACTTCCATCTTCCCCTCGCCCGCTTGCTCCAATGTCCCCGCGCCAACGGTAGTGCCTGATGACTTCGTTATACTCGCATTCACCTCATTATTTCCACCAGCATCAGTCATTTCATTGTCCGATAAAAAACCAAAATAAGAAACATTTTCTCTGTCTAAAACAAAATTTATCATTTTTTCAATAAAAAGGAGGATATTTGATAATAAAAGTAAACATTATCAATAATTCAAAAAAAATTTTTCAATCAATTATAACCATTCCTTCTTGCCGTTTTCGTATGTTTTGACTGATGTTGATGTTTCGCCGCTTTCGCCGCTGCCGGATGCTATGTCCGCCTCCGGTGCGATGTCCTCGTGTCTGAGTTTTCTTCTGCGGATGAGCAGAGCAGCATACGCAGCACCACCTATGGCCACAACGATAATCACGATTGTCAGGGGGTCAAGTGGCAGTGGCAAGTTATGAGTCGCAGGTGATGGGGTCTCATGTGGTGAATGTGGTGAATGTGGTGATGCTGTTTTGTTTGAGGGGGTTTGGGATGCCGTTGAAGCCGGAGATGCCGTTGAAGCCGGAGATGCTGTTGAAGCCGGAGATGCTGTTGAAGATGCGTTATGAGGCCCTGCTGGAGATGCGGTGGGATGAGGTGTTGGTGTTACGGAGAATGAAAGTGCATCCGTCACTTTGAGATGTTCTCTTGATGGCAGCCAGCGCTTCGCCGCTTCTTCATGTGAGAGCACGAGATATATGGCGCCCTTGTTCTCTTTATCAACAAATATCTCACGATATGAACCTCTCAACGGTCCTGCAACACCGACAACAAATATAACATCGCCCTCACGCAGCGATATCTTGAAATCATCATCAACATGGATGAAATCGTGATATGCATCATAATGCCATCGGCTTTCAACACGCACAATCACATTTTTCACTGCGCCCAGCACACCTTCTTCTATCGGTTTTAGCAGAATTGAGTAATTGCTTCCCCCCGGTGCATCATACAATATTTTATCTATTCTGCCCTTCAATGTGACTGTTTCGTTTGTGTATGCGTTGCTTTTGAGGAACTCATCTATCGTGAGCGCATATTTGCTCGGTGGTATGGGTGCATCCATAAATCCGAACACCTCGTCCATGTCAGGGATGCCGTCATCATCTGTGTCCTCCTCAAGCGGATCCGTCCAGACACCATAAGTGCCATATATTTCCTGAGAGTCCGTGAGACCGTCTCCATCAGTGTCTGACTTTGTCGGATCTGTTTTGTATATGAGAACCTCCTCGCCATCGCATATGCCATCGCCATCGCTGTCCCTGTCAACCGGATTTGAGCCGGCCAAAATCTCATCACCATCGTTTATGCCATCATTATCAGTGTCCGGGTTTGTGGGATCCAATTCATACGCACCACGCTTCCGCGACTTTATCTCATCGTAAACATGTTCTCTGTCAGCCTCTTCTGGCATTATCTCCCTCATCTCAGCAGCATTATTCTCGTTTATGTATGCAATTATCTCCTCAAAATCACTTAATTTATCATTGTCTGTGTCTTCTGAAAGAGGGTTTGTGTGAAATCCAAACATTCCAGTTGTTTCCGCGTAATTTGATATGAAATCATCATCAGTATCCGGGTCAAGCGGATCATTACCGCGCATGTATTCCTCAAGATTCGTCAGGCCGTTGTAGTTGTAGTCAAGCGGTGCGTCGTATGCATTGTTCGGATTAAGCCCATGTTCCACTTCCCATCCATCCGGGATGCCATCTCCATCGGAATCCGATTTCAGAGGGTGTTGCGCACTCGCAGCGCATGATAACATTATGACCATTATGACAAAAAGAAGTGCGCAAAACGCACATTTCCCCTCAGACATATATGCCCATACCCGGCTCGTTCTTATTATAAACGATGAATAATTGAAACAGATAAGTGAATAATAATCAAAAAATTTGGCGATTTTTTTAAATTCTATTGATCATTTGTATTCATCTGCACATGCATTCATCTGCACATGCGTGTCTGTGTATGCAGCACGATGATACGAGAGCAGGTGAGAGCATTGCTTTTATGCAGAGAGTATCAGCCAGCACACATTGTTCGCTGTGACAGCGGCGAATAGTATTGATATTGCGAGCATGCAGCGCGCACTACTCACACCTATTTTCCTTCTGCTCTCTTCAGTCCTGCTTAAACGATACAGAAAGACACAGAGAGCAAGCAGGAAGAATGGCGATATTATCTTAAGTATTTCATTAAATGGCAACATTCTGTAAAATGGATTTAACTCACACAGCGCCGCCCCTGATGAGAGCGCAATCTTCGTGGTTATGAGGTCAAACATGTTGAACACAAAATATGGTATGAAAAACAGCAGAGTCCTTCTCATGTGATTATCGCTCCAGTTCTCGCTCCAGTTCGCTCCACACTTCCTCGCCTGGAAGTCTGAGGAATCCATGTGATGATGTTGAAAGAGCAATTATAAAAAACCTGCAAATTTTTTTCGCAGACAGAAACCATAAAATAACCGCATCTTTCTTATGATCAATCTCCATTTTTCCTTCCATCTTTCCAGCCTCAGGAAGACTCCATCCGATTGGGAGGTTATTATAGGCGAACTCAGGCTCAAAACGAAGTGTTTTGAGAAAACACAAAGTGTGAAATAATAATAACAATTGATGCTTATTCTGACGATTCTCCTGAGGAGATCCCTGAGGAGATCGCAAAATATTATAGCAGGGGAGTCTGTGAGACATGAGGATCAACTTCCTTTTGTGAAAAGAAATGTTCTCCAATCATCAGGAGAACTTCTATTGATCAGTACTGAAGATGGAATTATCTCATTATAAAAACATATCTGCCTGCTATAATAAAGATTGTATG
Source organism: Candidatus Methanoxibalbensis ujae (assembly GCA_026134085.1). GTDB lineage: Archaea > Halobacteriota > Syntropharchaeia > Alkanophagales > Methanospirareceae > Methanoxibalbensis > Methanoxibalbensis ujae. The sequence continues at coordinate 26,523 of JAOQIN010000014.1, read as the reverse complement.
GAGATTATTTAATAAAAGAAAAGAAAAAAGACCCAAGGCATTGAACTATCGATTTTCGTCGCTACTGCGGTGTAGGAGATGATAATGACCTCAGAGATTGGTGGAACATTATGAGATGGACAAATTCAACTGCAAAACGATGGGAATTATCCAAAATTCTAATGGCACTTCTGGAAAATAATGGCACTTCTGGAAAAGAGGTAAAATCAATCCATCCTTCCGAACAGTTGATAGAGAAAAAAGGATGAAGTGACGAGGTAAGTAATTAAAATAATTGGGATTTAGAATATGAGATTTTCAAGGAGCATATCCGCAGAAAAGCCCTTGATATTTCCGCTTTGCTTGAGAAGGAAAAACCAGACATCTCGGTCCTGGATGCTTCCTCGCACAGTTCAGAGAGATGAAATACAAGAATTACGCTGTGGATTTGTTTTCAATGATAATAAATGATGAACTTAAATGATAAACTCAGGGTGAGGATGAAGAAAAATCCGTTCGGATATAATTCAATATATAATTCAATAAATTATAAGATGAAAAAGTTTATTGAAAAATACAATGTCATATAACAGCTGCTGATGTGATAGAAGAGCTTATAGAAACCTAAAGAGATAAAAAGAAAGCAAAAGAAAATTATTGAGAAATAAAGGCTGTTGCCAAAGAAATTGTTAAAGAGCATCTGTTATGTGAAATTTGCAGAGATGCTATATGAAATGGTATATGGAATATGCGTCTGTGACAAATGAATATTTGTTTTAAAAGATAAACCCAATTTATCGGCATCAATTGAAATTAAAAGAACAACTCTCAGCAACAAATTCGCACTCTTCAACAACAATTTACTCAAATAGTTGGAATATTTGAAAAGATGCAGGAGGAAATGCAGAGAACTCCTGAAATAATCTATCAGGTTATCCATAACCATAACATATCAAAAATTGAAAACATATCATTTAAATGACCAAACGCTGATGAGGGAGGAATTACATCACCTGAGCAACAGGCACTGACAATGCTTTTTTTATAAATAAAATGAAAATTAAAACCGTCAGGGAAGGATGGATAAGAGGCGGGGAGAAAGGTGGGACATGGCAAGTTATGAAAGGTGGTTGAGAAGGATAAGCGGAAGGGATGAGCCGGCTGATTTATATGAGGATGCGCTGCTCATCATAGATGAGCGAGAGGAGGCACCGATCACGATTGCAAGCGTTCATGAGTTCCTGCACAATCTCGGCAGGTATGAGGATGAGAGGTTCTTCTCCCTGAGCGGGTTATATCTGTCTGCGATGATCAATGTCCTGTCGCAGTGCGGCGCATCTGCTTCAGGCGATGAGATTGTGATAGACCTGCGTCATCTTAAACTTCTTGATTTCGTTGGATATCGCAACCGTGCTCATGTTGTTGTGTATGGAGATGTCGGCAGCAATACAGGATGCGAGATGGAGTGCGGCGTGTTGCATGTGTATGGCAACGCTTTCGGAAGCGTGGGGAAACGCATGAAAGGCGGCGAGATTCTGATTGAAGGAGATGTGGGATACTGGGCGGGTGAGGGCATGCGAGGCGGAAGCATCGTCGTGACAGGAAATGCGAAAGACGCACTAGGCGTTGAGATGGAGGGTGGCGATATAGTCGTTGAGGGAAATGCAGGCAGCTATGTCGGCAGATACATGAGAGGAGGAAGGATTGTCGTGCTCGGCAATGTCGGACACTGGCTCGGTCAGTTCATGAGCGACGGTGAGATAATAGTGTGGGGAAATGCGGAAAACGGCGTGGGAAACTGGATGCGAGGCGGATACATCAGAATTGATGGTGATGCAGGCGAGCTGCTCGGATTGAACATGCTCGCAGGTGCTATAAGAATAAAAAATATGGTGATAACATGTGTGAGTCGGAGGTAATGATAGTGCGGAAAAACGGAAATACGGAATTATTTATGGAAGATGTTCTTATTTTGAAGGTAGAAGGCACGAAAATAAAATTGTTTGGCGTGCTTGGCGATTCAAAAGAGATTTTTGGCAGGATAAAAGAGGTCAATCTTGCTGAGCACAGGGTACTGGTTGAGGAGATATAACGACAATTGCGTGGGCGGGATGTCCTTATATGCGTTTGTGCAGACTGCGGTGAGCATAGCGGAGAAGGACATGCGTGTGGAGTTCCGTCGCTCATATGAGGTTTTATCCGTGCTGATATTTTCGTTGGGAGCTGTGATGGTGTGCAGTTACACATTCAGCGGATATGCTGCGCCTGAAGTGGCATCTGCGTTCCTGTGGATAATCCTGTTTTTCGCTGCAATACTGATATTCACAACATCGTTCACGCGTGAATCCGACAGAGGCACTCTCGGCGGATTGAAAACAATTCCCTGCAGCTCCCTCGCAATTCTTCTCGGAAAGATAATTTATGGTGCTTTCATGCTCCTGGTCACCGAGATCGTGCTCTCCATGTTCTCTGTGGTTTTTCTGGGTATTGACATCATTCGCATGATAAGTGCGATGCCCATCCTCCTCATCGGTGCACTCGCCCTCTCATCAGCAGGCTCATTCATCTCAGGGCTCGTGATGTTCTCCGAGGGGAAGACATTGCTCCTCTCTTTCCTGCTTTTTCCTGTATGTCTGCCTGTTCTGATGTCCGGAAATGTCGCAACATCTCAAATACTCAGCGGCTCAAGCATGAGCGAGGTCATGCCTGCTGTTGAAATGCTTATCGCTTTTCTGATGATAATAACATTTGTTATGTCATCAACTTTTGAATTTGTCATAGAGGAGTAACTCATTGTATCAGTTCCTGTATTTCGCTGCTTCTGCGCTCTGCCCATATCATCATCTCCTCCCATGACCTCCTGATGCTGCAGAACCACTGATACACATTATACCTGGGGGCACATTCCCGCGCTGTGCGTATGTTTCTCAGTGCCTCCTCCGCTCCTTTCCGATCTCCTTCTTTCATATATTCCTCGGATAGCAATCTGCACGCATGCACGATCCTGTCATGAAGATCATGCTTGAGGAAACATCCGGGATAAGGATCAAAATCCTCTGCACTTACCACATCGGTGACATTCATTTTATCAATATTCATTTTATCAAGCATCTGATGCTCTATTTTCGCACGTTCATACACGAATCTGCATATATCCATGCGAAGTTGTAGCCATAAAGGATGCACTTTGGGAGGTGGCAGATGTTTTATTGAGAGTTTATTGTCAAGGAAAAATCTAAATCCGAACATTCTCGCATTGATCAGATAATCTATGTCCTCTCCCCGTGGCACATTGGGGTCAAACGGAATCTTCATCCACAAATCACGATGGATGACCATATTTCCTCCAAACACAAAAGGAGTTTCCTTGAGACGGGGAGGATTGCCGATTATCTTTTCAAATGCTCTGTTCATGCATTCGTATTGATTCCACCATTTCATCCACGGTCTTGTCTCTTTTTTCACGAGATAGCTGCCCTCCTCATTCACATAAAAGCCTGCAACTGCCAGTACACGCATCTCGCCGCTCTGCCCTTTTCCTTTTCCTTCGCTGAGGCTGTCTATGCGCCTTCCTATGAACTCGGTGGCTTTTGCCATGAAATCAGCATCCTCAAATACCTCGTCATCATCTATGAGAACCGCGACATCCCTTCCAAATACATGAGGTATGAAAACACATAGGTTTCTTATGTTTGAGTATCCCCGAAGATCGAGCATTTCCGTGTTTATGCCATCACTGTGCATCAAATCATGTATCTTGCGGAGGTGTGATGCGCAGAACACTATCGTATCAATATCCAAATTTGCGGATTTTACTATTTTACGCACCTTTTTCTCCACTTTATCCGCGATATCATGCGCAGTTGCCACTGCAATGACAACCAGCAGAAAATCTCTGTCATTCAGTATGTGTATGCTTTCAAGCGCTCTGAGAAGAGTTCCTTCCTCGTCAAGCGGTGTGGGATGGTCGTATATCGCATCACCCTCCTTCCATCCGATCCTGCGCTCCCTGCCCCAATACGAGGGTATCACCATCGCAACTTTCATAATCTGTCTCACCTCCATCCCTCATTTTCCGTCCCTTATTTTATCCCTCACTGATCCTTCATCTCCATCATTGCATCCTTCATCAATCTCTTTCTCAATGAGAATATATCCTGTGCGACTTTTGCATTCAGCAGAATATCATCAACTACAGCGATTGCCGAGCTCATCTTTTCAACCTCAAAACGAATGACTGCTGAATCCCCCTCGAACATCGTTTCCATGCCCTCCAGATTGTCGGGCATAAGCGATCTCACAACATCAACATTCCAAAATCTCAGCTCACCTCTCACCTTTACCACTGATGATCGCTTCGGCATCATACATCCAGATGAATTATTCACCCATATTATCTCCTTCGCCACGCTGTCCGCACACGCATGCTCAGCAAGGACATCATAATGGAGAAAACAAAGAAGAAAGGAGGAAATAAAATAAAATATAATAAAATAAAAAATAATAGAAAAGAAAATAAAATAATAAAGAAAAAAAAAGAAAAAATCACGGATACACGAATGCACCTTTCTCAGATACATTGAATTTTATGCGGCAGAATCTGTTTATGTATTCCTGATGTATTGCCTGTGGATCCATGTTCTCAAACAGTTCGGGATTGATCCATTTTGAAATATAAGCCATGCCAACTGGATATGATGGTGCGAATGCGACATCGCTGCTTATCACATGGATGCGATTTTCTCTTGCGGCTTTTGTCAGCGATAAAACGCGTTTGACCTCGTCATATTCCGCTTTGAGCACACTTGCATCGCTTTTTTCATATCCTCCCTTGTATGACAGATGAATTATGGCATCAGGATCAACTCTCAGTATCCACTCCACACTCACTGATGGATAACTGGCATTGAGATCGGCAGCGATATTTGATCCACCCGCCATCTCACACAGTTCATCCATTCCAGTGCCCTTTGCGCATGTTTTCCGCTCGTTCTCAGTGCCTCTCAGGTCAATGAACACCTTTGTTCTGTGCTTCAGATCCTTCAATTTGCTGCTTATTTCACCCATTATTTTGTCGTGCCACTCCAGATATATGCTGGCATTCTCCTCCTCACCGAGCAGAACTGCAAGTTTCTGCAGCTCATCACGCAGTGTTTTCGCCTTGTAAAAGTCAAAGCGTATGACATTCACAGATGAGGGAAGCCTATCTTCAAGCTTCTCCTCGCCGGGCCAGCGCACATATGTGAAAACAGCATCCGCATTCAGCTCAAGTATCCGCTCTGTGTTGGGCTTGTTCCACTTCCCGACAGATGGCTTTCCGCTGATAACAGGGAAGAACGCTTTCTTCTTCTTCAGCTCCTCCGAAACACCGACAATGCGATCCTCTGCGCCGAGGAGACGAATAGCCTCCGCAACATCCGAATTCAACACCACAATACGCTCCAGAGGCCTGTATATCGTGATGTTCCTGCCTGATGAATCTGTGACATTCTTCGGATATCCGGGATGTGATTCATCTGAGCCTGTAAAAAAGCCCGGCTGGGGAAAACCCCCCACATATATCATCGCGAGCGCAACACCCAATACAACAGCCAAAACCGCTGCAAGCACAACTCTCATCCTCTCATCACCTCCCATCACAAATATCTCATCATATCTCATACATCCTGATACTGTATTGACAATAACACATCTTTTTTCATGAAGTCTTCCTTTCGATTTCTCTCTTCATCTGTCCGTTTTGCATGTGCGCATGTGCGTGCGGGATGAGGCGGAGAACTGCGATGAGTGCGGAACTGATGAGGAGTGACAGGTAAAAACAGGAAATGCGAACAAGATGAGAGGATGGCGGCTGAGGTGGAGGACACATACTGTGAGGCGTTTGAAGGGCTTTTCGTGAGGCTCTGCGTCACTGCGGAGAATGAGAAATGGCTGTCTCACGCTGTAAGAGGTGCGACTGCACTTCCATGCACAGTGTTCGGTGAATCGGAAGCTGGCATAGAACGCTTTCTCAGCGCTGATAAGACACCTGACGGCAGGGTTGGCGCTGTCGTTCAGATATGGGTAAATGGAAGCACGGATGAGAGCGTGGAAAGACTTGAGAATGAGGTTGCGAAGCGTGTGCGTCAGGGCATCCTTGTTGTTCCGACGACAGCTGTTTATGATGCGTTTCACGCCGAATGCGGTGGTCTGCCATCACTCAGGGAGAAAGGCACAATAAGCACAATGAGAAAAATAGGACATTGCGGCGACGGATATGAGGAGGTTCGTGTGAGCCATGGCAGAGAAGTGATCGCGATTCCGATAATGATGGGAGAATTCATCATTGAACACTTTTTGAGATATGGGACGGGAGTGATGGGGGGAAATATATGGCTCTTCTGCAAAAGCATGGACGCTGCATTGTCAGCGGGGGAGCGTGCGGTTGATGCGGTGAATGCGGTTGAGGGAGTGATTGCTCCTTTCGGCGTGTGTGCGGCAGGCTCAAAGCCTGAGACAAAGTTTCCTGAAATAGGGCCCACGACAAATCATCCTTTCTGCCCGACACTTCGCGGCAGGATAACAGATTCAAAAGTGCCGGATGGTGTTGAGGCGATCCCTGAGATCGTGGTGGACGGCGTATCAGAGCGTGCTGTTGAGAATGCCATATATGCTGCGATAGAAAGCGTTGAGAATATGCGAGGTGTGTTGAAGATATCTGCTGGAAATTACGGCGGCAAACTCGGAAAATTCAGGATAAATCTCAGAAGATGAGAGGAAAAGCAAATTTGAGTGAGGGCTTTGTGGTGATGATGTGAGCGGTGTGAGGTAAGTGGTGTGAGCAGTGTAAGTGTGAGTGGTTGAGGTGCGAGTGATGTGAGTTGTATGAGTTGTATAAGGTATGAGTGATGTGAGAGGCGATAATAAGAGGAGGCAGAAAGACCCGCTTATGCGTCTGACTGAAAGAGACATTTTATTTTCAGGCGTGCAATTGGAGGAGATGTCTGTGATAGAAGAAGTGAGGGAGATTGTTTCCCGATATGAAGGATTGACAGTTGGTGTGATAGGCAGCCATTCAGCTGAGGAGGTGGGGATTGCGGCGAAATCCGCGGGGCTTAAGACTGTCGTGGTATGTCAGAAAGGCAGAGAGGCGCTTTATGCGAAATACAATCGCTTCCTTTTTGACCATATAATCATTCTGGAGCGTTTCTCTGATATCATTGATGAGAGCGTTCAGGAAGAGCTCAGAGACCTTAACACGATTTTCATACCGAACAGGTCATTCACTGTTTATGTGGGATGGCAGAAAATAGAGGAGAAACTCCTCATACCGCTGTATGGCAATCGTTTCATGCTGAAAACAGAGGAGCGAACAATTCATCGCAATCAGTATTGGCTGCTTGAGCGTGCGGGTGTGAGGATGCCGAGGATATTCAGAAATCCAGATGACATAGACAGGCTCGTCATTGTGAAGGTGCGTCAGAAAAAGAAGCCACTTGAAAGGGCCTTTTTCACCGCAAGCAGCACTTCCGAGTACTGGAAGAAGGCGGAAGAACTCATAAGGCGTGATGTGATAGACGAAGATGATCTGAAGAATGCTGTCATAGAGGAGTTTGTTATAGGACCACGGTTCAACGCGAACTATCACGCATGGGCGCTGAGAGACACATTCACAGATTTTGATTTCCTCGGATTTGATGACAGACGGCAGGTTAACCTTCACGGAATCCTCAACCTTCCAGCAAGTGAGCAGATGTCACTTGACATACCAATTAAAAACGAGGAGATAGGACATTTCGGCGTCACAATGCGAGAGTCGCAGAAACCTCTCGTTTATGATGCCGCGGAGAGGTTTATAAGGACATGCGCCGAGGAATATCCACCGGGCATGATAGGCCCCTTCGCACTTCAGGGTGCGATCGCATATGATCCGGAGGATCCCGAGGGTAAAAAACTTGAGTTCTATGTGTTTGATGTGAGTCCGAGGATCCCCGGAAGCCCATGTGTGGGTCCCACATCACCTGAAATGCGAAGACTGACGCTTAAATACGCGGAGACAATGAGAGATCTCGGTATAGGGAGTGTTGAGTCTGTGCTTGATCTCACGATGATAGAGCTTAAATACGCAATGAAATACGGCAGGCTGAGTGAGGTCGTCACATAGGCGCTTTATTTTGTCATGAGAGATCAGTGCAACTTCCTGACCGGGTGACATCCGCAGGCAATAAAACGTCGGCACAACGTGACCTCCTCACCTCACCTGACAGTGAGGCTTTGAAAATGTAGAAATCGGCAGCAACCATTTCTTAAAGATAAAGAGAAGAAAGAGAGAGAGCACAGGCTGCTTTCAGCGAATTGAGCCTCAGATCAGCCGGGGACAGAGTATATAGCATGTCTCCTTCTCAAATTAGATGCCTTTTTTAATTCTGCGCTTTCATTGTGGGATAGAGAGGTGGGAGGAATGGTGCATGTTCTCATAATTGGAGGAGGAATTGCTGGCATACATGTTCTACAGGACCTTCTCAGCAGGCGAAAGGAGATTGAGAATGCAGCGGGCGGTAAGCTTGAAATCACACTGCTTAAGAAGGAGCGCAGTGGCTGGCTATCCACTTGCGGTCTCCCTTTCGCTCTGCAGGACATCTATGAAATTGAGACGACAGAGATAACGAAGGCTGAAGAGTTTGTTGAGCAGGGTGTGGACTTTCGCACTCAAACAGAGGCAGTGGAATTGAACACTGACAAGAAAAGCGTGAGACTGCTTTCTGGAGAAGTGCTGAAATACGATTTCCTCGTGATTGCTACGGGAAGAACGCCAGTTTTGCCCAAAGCAGTTGAGGATGCGATGAATAATGTGAAGAGAGTCCATACCTTCAACAACGAGGAGGACGCGGAGCAGATATATGCATCTATGAAAAATGCGAAGAATGGTTTTGTGCGAGGTCGTGGCATTATTGCACTTCAAACCGCGGTTGCTTTCGCAAAGAGAGGCATAAAGACAACTGTTCTTGGGGGTCCTCCATCGCTTTTGCCCTCTATGCTTGATGCTGACATGGGAGATATTCTGAAGGAATACCTTGAGCAGAATTATGACATACGGTTCATTCTTGAACGGAAGGAAATAAAGGCGTTGAATGCTGACGATGAAGGAAATGTTCGCTCTGTTCTCATTGAAGGAGCGGACGGCGAAGAAGAAATTCCTGCGGATGTCGTTGTGATTGCGAGAGGCTCCCGTCCGAATACAGAATTGGCTCGCTCCGCAGGGATAGAAACAGGCGAGAGCGGAGGAATCATCACGGATAAAGCGATGCATGTGCGCAAGAAGGGAAAATTCCTGCGTGATGTGTTTGCGCTCGGCGACTGCGTTGAAGTCGTTGATGCGATCACTCACAAAAGGAGGCTCGCTCAGCTCGCATCCGCCGCTTTGGTTCAGGCAGGGGTCATCGCAGATAACATCGTGAGCGAAATATCTGGAGAAGCTCGTGCATACTCAACATACGAGCCCTGCACAAGCCCGACGATAGCAGCAATAGGCGGAATGCTCGTCGGCTCAGTCGGAATAACAAGCGAAGAAGCGAGAAGAAACGGCATTAAGGTCCTTGCTGGAAGGGCTCAGAAAGTCTCAAAGGCGAGATACTTCCCGGGAGCGGAGAAAATCAACGCAAAACTGCTCTTTGACGCTCACTCTGAAAGACTCCTGGGCGCTCAAATCGTCTCCTCTGCGGAGGGCGTCGCAGAACGCATAAATGAGTTGAATCTCGCGATAAAATTCGGAATGACCGCTAAAGAAATATGCATGAACGAGCGATGCTACGACCCCTCACTCGCACTGCTCAAGGATGTGTTTGTTGATGCTGCGGAGAATGCCCTGAAAGCATGATGCATGATCTGAGTGCATGATCGCATGCGTTTGCTATAATACCTGATGTTTTCTGAGTGATGATTGGGGAAGAGAGGCTGAAGCGTGCGTATGAGTATATGAATCCGGGTGCAGAGAAGGCAGAGAAGGCAGAGAAAATAAAATGGAATCAGAGCCTGCGAAAAAGACGAAGTGGAAAAGGCGGACTTGACTCTGATGAGAGGAGGTCTGACGAATTTTGTATTCCCTATCGCTTCAGCGCAGGGATTTCAGCGTCGACACAATGCGACCTGCTCTTTTCGGGGGTAAGGTGTTTGATGGAAATGGAAGGATAAAAATGAAGAAAGAGCTCATGCAGGCGGCACGCTGAGAAACGTGAAATGCGATGTGTTGAGTTGAGATTGTTGAGATTGTTGAGATGAAAACGATGAGGGAAAATGTGACTGCCGGAGAAAGGATTGCGCAGGGGTATGTGCTGATGCGATTGTGCCATCATGCGCGAGCTGCTTAAGATGCTGTGGATGTCAGCTCGTTGCAATGAGCACTCTAAGTGCTGAGCGGGATGCAATATCCAGCAAAGAATGTGGATATGCAAATATTCTGGCCATCTGGAATCTGGTAGTTTGAGCCACCATCTCACTTCTTCTGGATGTGCTCCTTCTGGTGCTTCCGAAATCTCCTCTGTGAGAGCTCCATTTGTGAAAATCTCCTCTCTGAGGGGATGCCCTCTCTAAGGGGATGCGGTGAAAAATTTTATACATAATTTTACATAACTTTATTAATAAAACTAACAAAAAAACACAAAAAACAAAAAAACAAAAACAAATACCAGCGCCCGGGAGAGAGGCAGGTGAAAGACTGTTGTGGGTGCAGTAATGGGAGAGATGGATGAGAATAGCGGTGCAGGTGATTTTGCACGATTTTTAAAGGGTTACCATATTGTTGGCAGGCACAGTGCTGTAAAATCATGCCTCTGGCTCAAAAAAGCACTGCGAGGCGAAGGACACTGCTACAAAAGCAAGTTCTACGGCATAGCATCACATCGCTGCATACAGATGACTCCCTCAATTTTCTGCAATCAGCGCTGCGTGCACTGCTGGCGACCACTTGAGATTTTGAGCGTTCGTGATGATGAGATTTCCGATAAATGGGAGTGGGACAGCCCCTCATACATAGTGGAAGGCTGCATTTCAGAGCAGCTCAATCTGATATCAGGCTACAAAGGATATGCGAAGACATCGTCTAAGATGTTTGAGGAATCTTCCTCGCCTGCTCATGCTGCAATCTCTCTCATCGGAGAGCCAACGCTTTATCCATATCTGGATGAGCTTATTGAGGAGTTTCACAGGCGAGGATTCACAACATTTGTGGTGACAAACGGCACACATCCTGATGTTCTTGCGAAAATAAAACCCACACAGCTCTATCTCTCGCTTAACGCGCCTGATGAGGAGATATACCAAAAAATATCACACGCAACACACTGGCACCGCATACTATCATCGCTTGATGTGATGCAAAATAAAAAAAGTGTGAGGACGGTCGTGAGGATAACATGCATACGCGGCTTCAACATGATATATGCAGCGAAATATGCGGAACTTCTCACAATCGCAAAGCCTGATTTCATAGAGGTGAAGGCATACATGCATCTCGGATTCTCGAGGAGGAGATTGAGGAGAGATGCTATGCCATCCCACCATGAAGTCCGTGATTTCGCCGGGAAAATAGTCAGAGAACTGCGAGAAATCGGTGAATCCTATGATATCACAGATGAATCTGAGATAAGCAGAGTCGTCTTGATATCCTCCGGAAGGACAGGCCATAACATCCGAACACCGAGCGGGAAGTGATGATGCCATTTCTGCATTGCGGAGTGATTCCGCTCCTGTCAGAACCGCTTGGACATCTCAAAAGAAAGACAGCGCAGTGTGCCGGCGGATGCCAGTGCTCAGTGTGGACGCTGCGTGGTGCTCCCCGAGCAGATGTTGGATGTGAGAGGATGTGAGATGACATGAGATGACAAGATATAATAATGATTGAGGATCAGAGGGAGAGAGTGATGAGATGGAGGTGATTTATGATGGCGAGATTCCCAGAAGCGGAGCAGAGGTTGTTGCATGTGAAGATATGCATGGATTGCAATGCAAGAAATCCTGTTAAAGCAACGAGATGCAGACGGTGTAAGTCAAAAAACCTGCGAATGAAGTCAAGTCATAGAAAGGTTAAATGATCCCTCACTGATATAAGTCAATAAGTCGCCGAGAAGATGAATTGCGGTGAAGTCCCGTCAGTCCAGGATAAAACCTGTTGTCAAGGCGAAACTGTCAAAACACATTCAGTGGTTATATTGACAGTGCCGTTAAGGCAGCCGAAAGTTTTAAAAGATAAAAAATTCAAGGCGGAGAGGATGCAAGTATAGTAAACATTCATATGGAGAAAACAACTCTTGAACTGGAAACTGTAACACCTCTGTTCATTGCTGGTGCGGATCAGAGAAATATAGAAAATGAGGGGCTACGAGCGCCAAGTTTGAGAGGACTGTTGAGATGGTGGTTTAGAGCAATAATGGGTGGAATTGTATCCACCGAAGATCTACGGGAGTTGGAAAGCAAGATTTTTGGCTCTACCGATCAAAAGTCAAGTGTAAAAATATTGAGTACCACGAAAAGCCAACCTTCAGAAATAAGTATTCCATCAGATCTGAGATATCTCTGGTTTTCAATTCACATGCAAAAAAGAAAAAATCAGAGATTACAGTGTTATCTGCCCAAAACTAAATTTAAAATCACGTTAAGCTCTGATGACGAGGATAACCTTAAAATCACATTGGGATGTTTATGGACGCTTATCTATCTTGGAGGTGCTGGTGCCAGAATGAGAAGAGGTGCAGGCTCTCTCAGGATAAATAATGTATCGGGTAAAATTCCCTATACATTCATATTTACTGGAAACACATCTACCGATGCCAAAGAATTCATAGAAAAAAACTTAGCAGAAATCTTTGGAGATTTTAAGGAGTATGCTGGTGAAAAATATAACCCTCAAACAAACCCAAATTTTGCTGTATTGTCAAAAAACCATGCAAAGATGAGTTTAATTCAGCAACCTCTTGATACGTGGGAAAGTGCCCTTAGAAGAATAGGTGATAAATACCGGTCATTTAGGCGAGGAAAAAGATTGGAGTACAGATATACATTTGGGCTTCCGATAGTTACCCACCCCGTTTTTAAGAATCTGAGACAGTCTTCTCCACTTCTTATTGGAGTTATGGACTTAAATGGAAAGTATGCAATAAGACTTGTCAAATTTTATACATCGATTCATCCAGATTTCTCTTCAAAACTGAGGTTTTTAAGACAGAATCTAAATGATTTTGATAATATAGTAGCAAAAAATAAAGAGTTAGGTGAAATAGAAATTGAACTACCGGAGATAATCTACCGGAGGTGAGATAAAAATGAGTGAGTTCTGGCAAAACAAGATCAAAGCATTTCTGCACGATCCTCCGGACAAAGCGTTGATTTTATTTCATAAATCACATGAAAAGAAAGTAGCTGATATCTGGGAAAATATTGGACTAATAGAAGATGCAAAAAGATTGAAAGATTTTATTGAAAAGGGAAAGAGTATGCGTGAAGCATTTCCTGAAATTCATAATGCAGATGTAATAGCTTCTTCAATGCAGAGACTTAACATCCCAAAAGACTACAGGATGGATTATGCAGGAAGTTGTGGTACTCATATATGCTTCAGGGGAACTCTCAAACCCGTATTTAAGCATACCCTATCAGGAGCTGTGGAGGATTTTAAAGAAGTAAAAGACTTTATTGCCACATACGGTTATGAGAAAGCCTTAAAGGAATATGGTTTTAAACCAAATGTTGTAAAGAATTTTTTGAGTGAAAACTGGAAGAAAACATATTTCCTGCTCTGGAGATTTCTATCAGACCAATACGATCTCGTCTTGCCAGCAGATACAAGAATTCCAGATCACAGCATTTTGGATCATTTGGATGTTACATCTGCGATTTTCAGTTTGGAGGGAGGTTCATGTTTATTTGCAGTAAAAATCCCGGCAGTCCAAGAGTTCATTGCACATTCAAGGAAATTAGCCGATTTATGGGCATCAAGTCACATATTTTCAACTATCATTTTTGAAGGAATCAAAGTTATCGTGGAGGAATTGGGTCCAGATATTATCATCTATCCACAACTGAGAGGAAATCCGATGGTCGATTTAACGGAGTTCGGTGAAGAAAATGGCAGCTTTATCCTGCATGATGAGGGTAAAAAATTAAATGTTTTGAGTGAAGACCCCAAGGAAAGACTACACATCGCCAATTTTCCAAACACTTTTCTGTCTTTTATCCCAGCTCCAAAAGCGAGTGAGATGGCTGATGAGGTGGAAGAAAAAATAAAGAGCAAATGGGAGGAAATGGCAGAAGAGTCCAAAAAATTGCTCAAAGAGGAAGCAAAGATACCAATTGATGAGGAATTATGGGATGAGCAAATTGCCAATGCAATAGAAATAACTTCTGCTTGGCTTGAATTTTTTAATTTTGACGGGTTTGATGATGTAAAAGAGAATATACCAGATGATTTAAAAGAGAGACAGGAAGGCTGGCTTAACTTTATTGAAGAGGCAGAGAGAAGATATAAAAGAAAATCCGTTGGACACTTTTATTCATTAACTTATGAAATTTTAAGTGCAATTCTGATGCAAAAATCAGGATTCTGGAATGCCTGGGAAGAAGGGCCAGTAACTGGCAAAAAGTGTCTGATGTGTGGAAGAAGGAATGCTCTCCTGTTAAGGGATGAAAACGGGAATTATAAAGTGTGGAATGGGAAAGATTGGACAAACACAAAAAATAAGAACTCATATGAACACCTCTTAAAGGAGAGAGAAAGACTTTGTGCTGTTTGTCTTGTTAAAAGATTATATAGAGATGCTTTTCGTAAAATTTTTGAAGATGCAAAGCTGCCACCCTGGGAATCTGTTTCGGAAATTGCTGCAAGAGATTTTATTGAAAACATAAAACATACAGAAGTTTATGAAAAAATCAAAAAAGGGGATATTGAATTAATCTACAAACAGGAGTGGGACTCCAGAGACAAAGTAAAGTTGAAATATACAAAAGAGTTGGGCGGAAGGGACGGTGAGATTTACAGAAAGCTTGTTGAATTATGGAAAACCTATGGAGAACCAAATAAATATTATGCAATCTCAATGATGGATGGAGACAGAATTGGAAAAATGCTTTCTGGAGAAACTTTACCTCATTTTGGAGAGTTTATGCATCCTGTTTTTAGAAGCAAGATTCAAGAATGGAGAGAAAATGGTGAGGAGAAAGGTAAGAAGTTAATAAACGCAAAAAGAATTCTTACACCTTCTCATCACATAGCGATAAGCAGAGCAATGAAGGATTTTTCATTATATGTGGTGCCAAAAATAGTTAAAGAGCACAAAGGATTTCTTGTATATTCTGGAGGAGATGATGTTTTGGCTTTATTTCCAGCAGATAAAGTTTTAGATGCTGCTTCTGAAATCCAGAAAGTATTCAAGGAAGATTTCTATGAGATTGAAGTTAACGGTAAGAAAAGAAAAGTTATAGGTCTTGGGAACAAAGCGAGTATGAGCGCCGGTATTGTTTTTGCTCACTACAAATGGCCTTTGTATGATGCAATAGAGAAAGTTAGAGAAGCTGAAAGAAAAGCAAAAGAGAAGTATGGAAGAAACGCATTCTGCATGACCTTCATAAAGCGTTCTGGTGAGATTTTGACAGCTGGCGGGAAGTGGGATTTTGTTGCTGATCTTATCTATACTGCTAAGGCTATTGTCAGCGGAAAAATCTCTCATCGCTTTATCTACGATTTTATGGATGTCAGTGAAATCCTGGAAGGCGATATGCTTGGGGCTGAGGTCAGGAGGCTGCTGAAGAGAAGAAAAGAAGAAGCAGGTGATGAAGAAATAAAAGAAATCCAGGGAAAAATTATGTGTCTTATTGAGAAATATGATCAAAATTTGTCGGTTAAAGAGCTTGGAAATGCTTTAAAAATTTTATATGACGCTTATGGAGGTGCTGAAGGATGAAAAGGTTGTTCATTGAGCCTTTAGATGTTCTCATGTTCAGAAGTGAGAGACCATTTATTGCAAGGGAATCTCATGTAGCAAAATTTAGTAAGATTATCTTTCCATTGACCTTTGAAGGTGCAATAAAATCCAAAATATTTTTAGAGTTTTGCAAAAGAAGGAACTATTTGCCATCTGATTTTCAAAGAAAGAAAAATGAGGATAGAAGCAGTCTTAATGAAAGAGTTAAAAAATTGATAGAAGATGATAAAGAGCTGAAAGAAATTTTGGATGCTATCGGCCACCCCGCAGTAAATTCTGAATCTTCTATCCAAGTACTGGGAGTTTTCTTTTCTAAAAAGGATAAGAAAGAAGAGTTTTTCCCTGTTCCCAATGATGTAGTGAGAAAAGATGAAGATGATGAAATTTTAAAATTGACCCCTATTTTGAAAGAGGAACTCAAGATACCCGACACAAAAAACTATACATGTTTTTCCATCCACTCAAAAATTAAGGAAGAGAAGGGTTTAATGCCCTTTGATGCATTAAAAGACTATCTCTGGGGAGGAAAACCAGATAAATCGCAAATTATAGATATCCCTTACAAAACAGAATTGAGAACAGGCATCCAGCTGGAAAAAGGAACAAAAACGACTGTTGAAGGACACCTATATACAGCGGAATTTTTGAGGTTGAAAGATTGGAAAGAACATTGGGAGTTCGTGGTTTGGATTGAAGATAAGCATAAACTTCTTGATAAATATTTAAAAAATGAAGTTATAAGACTTGGTGGAGAAGGGAAAGGAGCGATATGCACGAAGATAGATGAAATAAATCTTGCTGATAAACTCGGATTTTCGGAATTGATTGAAAAGATAAACGAGGAAAAGAGATTCAAACTTTATCTTGCTTCTCCTTCCTGCTTTAATGGGCATGAGTCTCCAAGTGATAAACTTGAGAGGGAACTTGGAGTGAAAGAACTAAAGATGATAGCGAAGTTACCCGGGAAGCCAATTTACATTGGAGGATATGATTTTGCCATGAATAGGGAAAAACCGTTGAGAAGGTGGGTGAATGCTGGAGCCGTCTATTATTACGAGTTTGATGGTGAAATTAAAAGGGATAACTTGCTTATAAAAATTATCAATAAAAATAATATTGATATGAGATGTGCATTTATAGGGAGGTGGTAAAATGTTTGAGAAAGCTTTGGTGATGTATATATATGCAGAGACACCTATACATCCAGGAAGCGGGACAACATTGGGAGCGGTTGACTTGCCTATACAGAGGGAGAGGCATACAGAATTTCCGATTATACAGGGCTCCTCGCTCAAGGGAGTGTTGAGAAACGCACCTAAAGGTGCGAAAAAGGGCAGAGGTATCGCATTAAGTGATGAGTGTGAAAATTGTCCGGATGAAAAGGGAAATGAAATTTGTGACATCTGTAGATGGATATTTGGCGGCCCAGAAGGCATTGGCGGCATATCTGTAACGGATGCGAGAATTCTTGCTTTTCCTGTTAGAACTCTGAAAGGCGTGTTTGGATGGATAACCTGCCCATTGGTTCTTGATAGATACAAAAGAGATTTGGGATTAGTGGGCATTGAGGTTGATTGGAAAATTCCAAAACCATCGGGTGATGAAGAAGCTGAAGTCTGTAAAAACTCAAATCTAACAGAAAATTATGTTTACATAGAAGACCTACAGTTAAAGTGTGATGAGAACGAAAATGTAGATAAAATTGCAGAGCAGATTGCCAGGAATTTACCTGAGGATGAAGCTTACGAAGAAATTAAAGAGAAGCTAAAAAGGGACTTAGTCATAGTTTCAGATAATGTTTTCAGGGATTTGGTTTCCCTGACAACAGAAGTTGTTACGAGGATTAAAATAGATCCAAAGACAGGAACCGTTGATAAGAAAGTGGGCGGATTGTGGTCCGAGGAATACCTACCAACAGACACAATAATGTATTCTTTGATTCTGATTCCAAGCAGATTAAATAATTTAAAACCCGAAGAAATCGCTGAAGAATTCAAGAAATATGATGAAAAAATCCTGCATATGGGAGGAGATGAAACTGTTGGAAAAGGATTTGCAATGATAAAACTGATTGAAGGAGGAGAAGCTGATTGAGGAGGAGATAAAAAATGTTGAGAAGTCTTGAACAGGAAAGGGCAAAGTATGCTTGGGAATGCATTCAAGAGGTAAAGGAAGAAGGTGAGGAGTTACAGAAAAACTATAATTCGTATGTAAAAAAAGCACCAACTTTAATTCAGACTAATGGTTTGCCAAACGCTCTTGCGTTCTACTACAATAGACGGAAAAGAGAAAAAGCTTACGAACTTCTTTATAAACATATAGCCGACTGGAATCAAGTAAAAAGAATTAGAGGTGATAAGGAATTCTTATTATGGATAGTGGAAGACGCATCATCTATGGATGTTTTTCAAGTTACCGGAGAGGTTATCGCCTTACTTAACTGGATGAAAAGATTTGCTGAGGCCGAGCTAAAGGGTGAGGAAACATGAGGATATTTATTTTACCAAAAGATTTAAGTCTCAATGCTTATGCATTGATCGATAATCAGGTTTTGAGAGGTGTGCCAATGAATTTGTATCTTGTTTTTGATAAATATGTTAACAAATTTGTTACAGGATATTTCAAAGATGGCAACTGGATTGAGGGGAAGCAATCGGATATAAAACGACAGATTTACTTGCTGAAAGAAGAGAGAGCGAGAAGCTTTAAGAACCTGAGAGATCTGAGAGATAGAAAAGGAAGAATCAAGGTGGCCATCAGGGAAGGAAAGAGAACAGTACAAAAATACCTTTATGAAGTTATAGATGAAATCTTGGAGAGGTGTGATGCAGAGGAAGCATCTGAAATTATCAGGAATGTTCAAGATAAGGATGTTAAAAAAGAGATAGAAAAAAGTTTAAAAAATTTTCTTCACGCGGACTTACGCCTATCGGCGAATCTCGTTGATATGAAATTATATCAAAGTCTTCACAATCGCATGAAAATCATTCAAGCTGATTTAAAGATGCAGGGCTACTCTGTTGAAGAAATTGCGTTGGGGTTGAATTGGCGTCTCGCTATAAATTTGGGTGCAGCAAGCGTGTATGAAACCTCATTGCTTTTCCATAGAAACTACTCAATTCCCTATATTCCGGGAAGTGCTGTTAAAGGAGTTACGAGGCACTGGGCAATTTTGAAAATTTTTGAGGAGGCTAAATGTGAAAATTGGGAAGAAATAAGTTGCGTGGAAAGGATTCTGGAAAATGCAAGTGAGAAGGATGTGGAATTACCTCTGGAGAAATTTCAGGAAAGATACATGGTTAAAGAAGATAAAAAGAAAATAAGGCCCTCAGAAAAATTACACCACTTCTTTAAACAAAATTGTAATAAAATCGAAGAAATTCAGGAAATTTTTGGCACTCAAGGCAAAAAAGGCGAAGTTATATTTTTTGATGCCCTGCCCATTATTGATCAGGAGAGGGATTTCATTGTCCTTGATGTCATGAATGTGCATTACAGGCCATACTATGGAGCTTCAGAAAGGGAATTAAAGGAGAACAAAGACAGAGCACCCGGTGACTGGCACAGCCCTGTCCCTGTATTTTTCCTTGCAGTTGAGAATGGAACAAAATTCAGATTTGTTCTTGCATCGAGAGACGAAAATTCGGTTGGAAAAGCAAAAGAGCTTCTGAAAGAGGCATCAGAAAACATTGGCATTGGTGCAAAAACATCTTCTGGATACGGATATTTTGATTTGAGGTGTGACTTATGAAAATTTTGATGGCACCATGGGGCAATCCGGGTGGTTGGAAAGAGGTGACTTATGTATTTGATGGAAAGAACATGAAGTCAAAAACATCATTGGAAATTCTTCAGGAGGTTATAAAGCCGGATAAAACTATCATAATCTGTTTGGATACACTTGCGGAGGAGGGGAAAAACTACAAAGAAGTGAGAGAGAATGCTGAAAGAAGGATAAGAGAGTATGCAGATAAATTTGGGTTGAGCAATTATGAGGTGTTAACAGCACCTGGAATAGGGACATTTCCAAATGGCATCTTTCGGGGGGATGCGCTTGATTATTATCACTATATCATTGCAAAGTTAAATTTAAATTTTGAATATTCCAATTTGGATATACATCTGGATCTGACACATGGTATAAATTATCAGACCATTCTCACTTACAGAGCTATTAAAGAGATGTTGGAGCTGTTTTCAATCTTTAAAAAAACGAGATTTAAGGCATATAATGCAGATCCTTCTTCACCTACAATCGCAGATAAACTTTTCATTAATGTGGTGGAAGATACGATTCCTATTCCAATGCCTTCTGCTGAAAAAATTTCTCAAGGAAGACCTTTGGAGCCAGTAAGCCTGAGCTCTGAAGAGAGGGAAGTGTTGTTCAAAAATGAATTGAAAAATATCAAAATAAATAATCTGGAGCTTTCAGCATTTATCGGTGCGTTGTATAACGGTTTGCCTCTTGCCCTTTTCAGATTTTACCCCGAGAAGGATAAAATAGAGGAAGTCATATCCACTGTTTTGAATACTTATGAGAAATATGTGGAGGTGAAAAAAGAAGATAAATTGAAAGTGACGAGGAAAGTGAAATTCGGAAAGGATTTCAAAGTATGTGTTTTTACCCATGTAATTGCAACACTGTTAAAGAAACTGAAATTAATCTCTTCGCGGAAAAAAGAGGTAGCACTTGATGAAATTGAAAACCTGAAAGAAAACCTGTTTAAATTTGATAAGCGGTTTAAAATGAGAATTGAGGATGACCTTTATACCTTAAAGAAAGACCTGAAAGAAAGAGAAATCAGAAATTGGCAGATATATAATGAAGTATTGGGGAAGCCGATAGGAGAACCTGATGCAAGAAATTTTCTTGCTCATTCAGGATTTGAGAGAAATGTGGTTGAAATTAAAAAGAAGAAAAATGATATATTAATGAGATATCACGAAAACAAAATCAGAGTTGTTGTGGATTTATGTCAGAGGGGGTTGAGATAATATAAGAAGAGCGCATCAGGATTCGGTTCGTGAAATATTCCGGTCAGTGAAGTCAAGACTCAATCAATGCCCGCATAATTATATTTATCCTGCACGAAGAAGCGAGTGAAAAAGGAAATTTGAAAGGAGATTATATGTCAGGCGGCCATTCAATTGAATATCAATTTTCAATCATTTTAGTGTGTTTGAGGATTGTCAATTGGTTTTCTTAATCCGCCTTTGCTGCCTTTTCATCCTGAGACATTATGCGGAGGGATATTATGCGGAGGCTCATCGCAGCCACATGAAATCTCACGCTCCTTCATATATCGCTTTATTCAGGAGTTCCTGCTTTTATAGATGCGAACATGAACTTTCAATTTTCTCCACATATTTAATATCCGATCCGAGCGATATTCCGTTTGTCTCAGGAATAAAAATATCAAATGCGGAGTTTTCAATCAAAAAATTGATCACATGTGCTCCGTGTGTGATGCAAAACGGGTCGCCTCTGAGATGTCAAAAAGCGAGGATAAGCGTGCTCACCGCTCGCCTGCACTGTCATGCACACTGTCATGCACAATCATACAAAATCAAATATAAAATTTGAGAGCGAGAAACGGCAAAACAGAGCAGACGGACATGGCTGCGAAAACAAGCGATGCCGTTTTGACTATCTTGACTGCTTCTTTTATGTGGAAGTCCGCGGGCATTTTATATTTGCATCCCACGATGTAGTGACCTTTTTTTTCAAGTTTCACACACAGCACCCGGCTCATTGCCGAGATTGTGGGGGGCGCCAGCTGCTCAGTTGCCATATGCGATGTGCTTCCGCATGATGAATGAGATGGTCCACATGATGAATGAGATGGGACCGCGTGATTTCCGCTTGCCGAGTGAGAGGGCGTGGCTGAATGAGAGGGCGTGCGCAGCAGGCGACCTGAGAGTAAGATGAGGGCGGCGGAAATGTGCTCGGGAATGAAGTTCAGCAGGTCATCTGTTTTGGCGGCGAACCAGCCCAGGTTCTTATATCTTTCGGTTTTGTAACCGACGACGGCATCAAGCGTGTTTATCACACGATAAACCATCGCGCCGAAAACACCGACACCAAGCGTTGAGAAAGCCATAAAATATAAAATGGGAGCTACGACGCTGTCCGTGAGGTTTTCAGCCGTTGATTCTATCGTTGCGGAGTTCAGATGCGCATTGTCAAGTGATGACACATCCCTGCTCACGATTTTCTGAACCGCTTTCCGCTTCTCCTCATCACTTTCGGCATGCAAAACGGCTGTTGCAAACCGCTCAATTCCCTTCACGGTGAATGTCATCTTCAAAACAAATGCTTCAACAATTATGCGCACGATTTCAGACGGTATCAGCGTGATCATAAAACACGGCACCGAGAACAGTATGAGGATAATCACTGTGTATATGATGCCCAGAACCCTCTCCTTCAGCGGATTTCCTCTCGCAGTTCTTCTGTCAAAAAAATACATAAGACGGCTTATCCACACTATCGGATAATATCTGTCAACCTTCTCAGGAGGATCACCTGAGATCAGATCAAGAAGGAATGCAATGACAAAAACAATCACTTCCATTTCTCCATCACTTCTTCCATGCTCCCAAGCCTTCCATGCTCCCAGGCCCGCTCATCGCTTTATCATCTTTATTATCCAGGAGGATTACAGGTATAATACCTGGAGGAAGCTTTAAATAATAATTATTTGAAAAATTCTTTCGGTGTGCCGCAATGCAAAATAAGAAGAGTGCAGTGCTGTTCGCCGTGTTGGTGGTCATCGCAGCGGGGATCGTGATGAACGCTGTCGTTGCGGCTCTGCACGACTGGCCACAGTTTCAGCGCGACCATGAGAACCGCGGGATAACGGATGATGAGGCGGTTGTAAATCCGCTGTTGCCGCCTATAAAGGCTAATGGATCTCTTAATCCCAACAGATCATGGTACAACACCACCGCAACATGCTCGGGATTTGCTGGAATAGATGTGACGCCGATTGTAGCAAATGTCGGCGGAGAGGACATTGTTTTTGTGCATGTGTGCAACGGTGAGGTGTGGGCGTTCTATGCGGAAAACGGGACATTGAAGTGGAAGAACACCACTCAACCGGGACCCGCATTCAGTTTTCAGCTTGCAACCCCCGCATACAGTCCTCTGACGAACAGACTGTTCGTGCCCACTGCAAAAGGAAAACTGTTCATACTCAATGCTTCAACTGGATCAAAAGAGGTGAATTCAGACGGAATATCCGTGTGCTCAGATTGTCAGTTGAACACGCCCGTCACATACTACAAGGCTCCGGACGAGAGCCTGGGCAGAATATTCTTCGGCGACTGGAACGGTCCAAAGAAATACTACTGCTACTGGGAGAACGGGACGCAGTGCTGGAGTCGCAGCTCAACGAGTGGCGGTGGCTACTACTGGGCGGGTGCTGCGGTGATAGGCGATTATCTTGTGTATGGCGATGATGCGGGCTATCTGACATCTGTGTATTGGTGCAATGGAACGACAGCGGATGAGATTAATGTCTCCGCAGTTTACGGCGTAGATGCAAAAGAGATTCGTTCTTCAATCACATGGAACAACACCGGTGACCCGACAGACGATTATGGGCATATCTACTTCACATCTAAGGGAGGATATTGTTATGCTCTTGGCTTCAACAAAAGCACAGGTAAATTCAACACGGCGGATAGGTGGTGCACTGATATCGGGTACTCAACATCCACTCCTGCGGTTTACAACGGAAAGGTGTATGTTGGGCAGGGAGGATTCGGAAACAACGGCAAGCTATACTGCTTGGACGAATCAGATGGCAGTGTTGAATGGACATACACACCCAACGGGGGCGTGCAGTCCTCACCTGTCATCTCAACCTCAAGCAACACGCTTTACTTCACCACGAACTGTGATCACGGCAGGGTTTACTGCCTGTATTTGAACGGCACTTACAAATGGCATTTTGAAACCTTTGAGAACGGCACTTCCAGAGGATATGTGCTGCAGGGTGTTGCGGTGTCAGACGATCGCATTTTCTTCGGCAACGACGGAGGTGTTCTGTATGCGATCACTGAGAAGCCAGGAGCGCCACAGAAACCCGACCTCACCGTCACTTCCATCAAAAACAGCACAATTTATAGCGGCACATACAACATCATCATCGCAACGGTGAAAAATGTTGGCAACGGAGGCGCAGGCACATTCAATGTAACGCTCAGCGATGGCATTAATGTTGTGGATGAGGTGGAACTCACAGGACTTGATGCTGGCAAAGAGGAGGAGGTGAAATTCATATGGGTTCCCTCAACATCAACGACTTACACGCTAAATGTCACAGCAGACTGCGATAACAAAGTTGCGGAGAGCGACGAGGGAAACAATTCTTTGACAAAAGATGTCGTTGCAGGAACAATTCCGCCGACTGATGTCGTGGTGAGCGAGGTTTACAGCGGCAACCTCCTGAACAACACTGAAAATGTGGTGTTCGCAGTTGTTGAGAACAGAGGCGCAGATGTCTCCGGTTTAAATGTATCACTCGCCGCTAACGGCACAATCGTTGATTATGAGTTCGTGCCAATGCTCAGATTCAGGGACTCGCAACTGCTCGCATTCCGATGGACCCCCGATTCAGCGGGAAGCGTGACGCTGAATGTCTCCGCAGAAGGCGGTGGGTTCAGGACGCAGACGGTGAATGTCGTATCGCCGAGCATAATCACTGTAAGCAGTGGAGGAAGCATCCAGAGTGCAGTGAATTCCGCATCAAACGACACGATAATACTTGTTGATCCCGGTGTTTACAATGGAATGATAACAATTCCTTCAGGCAAATCGGGCATAAGGCTCGTTGCAAATGGCACTGGCGTCATCATTCATACAGGCAGCAACACTTCAGACGTAATCAAAATACTCGGTGATAACTGTTATGTGCGGGGATTTGAGATAAGGAGCGATTGGACAGGCTCCATATACAATAATTTCCCACATGCAGGTGTTAATATCTCATCAGACTGGAATGTCGTTGAAAACAACTATATATACAACTCCTCATGCGGCATCAAACTCTACGGCTCGGAGAATCTTGTGCGATGCAACAGAATAGGAAACAGCCCGGCAGGAAGAGCATGCCTCAATCTCATGGCTATCGCAGGCGACTGCAACATCGTGCAGAAAAACATATTTGACGGCGACACGGGCTTCGGGTTCAGACTCGGAGGCGTGTTTGGTTCAACGGGCATACATGATGCAAAAGCGAGCAACAACACGATACGAGATAACAACTTCACAGTCACAGGTGTCGGCGGCTGGAGCCCGGGGAAGACCGTCTTCGGCGGCGATCCGAATCTGGTGTTCAACAACATCATAAACGACACTTCCAACAAAGTGCAACTTGGGAGACTGAACTGGTATTTCGTGGATAAGGTGGCGGTGGAAAATCCGAAGTGCGGTAATGTCGTTCACGGTCCGTTCTACGGCGGTAACTTCTGGCTCAACTACACGGGAACAGACAGCAATAACGACCTGCTCGGTGATACTTTGCTGCCACACATGGGATACGACAGCCATCCGCTGATAAAGGCGTTGTGTGGTGATGTTAACTGTAATGGCGTTATTAACATGGTAGATGCATTGGCGGTAAGAAACTATTGGGGTGCTGGAGCTACTCTCTGCAATCTATGGGCTGCTGATGTTAACTGTAATGGCGTTATTAACATGGTAGATGCATTGGCGGTAAGAAACTATTGGGGTGCTGGAGCTACTC
>JAOQIN010000014.1:0-742 GCA_026134085.1 Candidatus Methanoxibalbensis ujae | reverse complement strand
TGGACTGCTGCGAGGGTTGCAATGTCTAAAGCAGCGCAGGGAAGCGAAGAAAATAAAAAGTTGAAAATTTCCCCCTTTTTTCTTTTTTCAGGGGATATGCGAAAAGGAACGGAATGGGAGAGGAAAAAGGAGAGTAGAGGAGGAGATGTGAGATGAAGTGTGTAGAAAAAATAATTAGGAGGTGAAAGAGAATGAATAGAAGGAGAATAGTGTTCGTGGTGGGAATAATACTGGCAATACTTGCGGCATTCACAGCGAATGCTGCGGCAGACAACGTGATATTCTTTGATCCAGACCCTAGCTGTGCAGCACCCGGCGAGACGATACATGTAGGATTGTGGATTAATTGCACTGATGGCGTTGCTGCTTGGAATGACGATATTCACTATGATCCAGAAGTGCTCAATATAACAAATGCGGAACCCGGAGATGTTTATACGGAGATGTGGTCATTCTTTCCCTATTGGGATCAAGGTTTCGTGAGGATAGGCTCCTGGAGCTACGATTATATGGATCATACAGGACTTATGTTGCTGGCGAATCTTACAATAGTGGCAATAAACCCAGGGACAAGCACATTACACCACGAAAATCGTGCAATAGGCAACTGGGAAGGTCATGAGTGGGATGCGACATGGATAGACGGCAATTTCACATGCACTGCACCGCAGGAGACATTCAGCAAGGAGCTCGTTGAGGGATGGAACCTGATTTCACTGCCTCTTACTGCGGATGACATGAC
>JAOQIN010000013.1 GCA_026134085.1 Candidatus Methanoxibalbensis ujae | reverse complement strand
AACAAAATCTCAACGCCTTCTCCTCTGTAAGGATATCTTATGAAGCAATTAAGAACTCTTGTGTCCTTCTCCAGCTTATTCTTTTGTCAGCAACTGGCATGTGCTTTATTACTTCATAAATTTGCTTTCTCCCCCATGAATCAAATTTCTTCAATTTTAGTATGAAAAGTTTTGCTCAAGATAATAATAAAGCAGTGCTACAAGAGAAGAAGATATTTTTGAGGATTCGTTCTTCAGGCTCAGCGGGGAAGTCTTACCATGACATAACGCTGAGTGAACTCCATCCAACACAAGTGTAGCTGAGATAATTTCAGTTGGCTTCCCTGGTTGGGCTACTCTTCATTCAAACTCATCATTGCCCGCTTCATCACAACAGTTACAAAAATGGACGATGATGGCAACCCGATTAATTTCTATTAAGTATGCTTGACCCGATTCCTTCTTTGTTTATATTTCATAATGATGTTCAAAAGCAACAGTAATCACAGTCTCACTATCAAATCCAGAAACAGCCGAAATCGTATCAGTGAACCTCCCTGAACGGGCGACATTGCACACCAACTACTCACTTCCTCCTGTTTGGATGAAATGCGTTGACCTCAATAAAAGATACGAACATCACTCTCGCAACTGTTACACAGGTGATGAAGAAGGGAAAACCGGTTCAAAAGAGACGATATGGATATCCAATGTTTCTGCAGCTACAGGTCTTATTGAGGTTGTGAAAGATTTTGAACCGGCCCTGGGGCATATCATACACACACAAAGGCACAATAAAGTCAAATCAAACAATTACCGTGCAGAAACTGCATGTCCATGCCCGGGCACAGGCGGATATGCCGAATCCGAATACATAAATGGAACAGGCAGACAGAGAAGCTTACTGATTATCAAGACGATGATACAACATAACCTTCTTTCACGCCGCTGAAAAACTGAATGGAGAATATAATATACCGCCTACTTTTATTAAAAAATGCCAATGTCGCAGACCTGTTCCAGGCGGTCAAAAAGCGTCACATGTCTCTCCTGAGACTTCAAGCATACGGTGAAATCCATCAACTCATATATGTTCAGGTCAGGAACATATGGAAGATGAGGTCCGCAAAACACATAATGAGCGAGCGATTTGTGTCATTGATGGATGATGAGCCCATCTCAAAAGCGATAGCAGTGTTTGACGAGCAGAAGCCAGCTGCGATTGTCGTTTTCAGCAGGGACCGCAGATACACAGGAGTGCTTTCTGAGCGATGGATATACCGTGCAAGAACAGACCCCAAAAGGACGAAGGTGGGCGCATTGACCAGATATGTGCCAGCAGCACACGAGGACACCTCACTTGTTGACATCGCACGATGGATGTTTGAGAATCATGTCCAGATAGTTCCTGTGTTCAGCGGCGCTGCGAGAAACAGAAAAAAAGATGAGACATCTGAAAATCTCGTCGGGATAGTCAGCGACATCTCGCTGCTCTCAGCAGCTGTTGAAGACAGTGATTTTGGAGATGAAAAGGTGAGCGAATATGCGACATCAAATCTCATATATCTGAATCCCGATGACTCTGTTGCCAAAGCACTTGCAATGTTCAGGGAGAACGCGATATCAAGAGCTCCCGTGATTGAGCGAGGGAAAGTAGTTGGAATGCTGACCATGCATGACATCGTGACAAGATTCCTCATGCCGCGGGAGCGCGCAACATCAGGCGAGCTCTCAGGCGAGAAGGTGCGAACATTGTCAACGCCTGTTAAATATGTGATGTCATATCCCGTTATATCCGTGCCGCCTGACGGGAGGATTCGTGATGTGGTCTCCCTTATGCTCAAAAGGGATATATCAGGCGTGCTCATAATGGAGCACAACAGATGCAGGGGAATCATAACAAAGCGAGATCTGCTTGAAGCTTTCGTGAATGTATCAAAAACAGAGCGTGCCAAAGTTATTGTGCAGTTCGCAGGCGATTATGAAGGCATTGATGACTTTCAAATGTCTCATATACGCCGCGATATCAACAGTTTGGCTGAGAAATTCGCGAAAATGTTTGATGAAGGTATGCTTGTCGTCCACTTGAAGCGCATAAAGGCAAATGAGGCGGACGCATCAGATGAGCATTTCAACATCAGAATACGGTTTTTCGCACCAGGCACGGTGCTCTCGGCGCATGAGGAGGGGTTCGGTGCCATTGATGTCATGGAGCGCCTGAAGGACAAAATAGAGCGCAAGATATTGGAGGAAAAGGAGAGAACCCGGGAAACGCTGCGAAAATCACGACACAGAGCCGGTGGAGAGGATTTTCTATGAGCACTATGAGCAGCTGCCATCAGGGATACGGGAGAAAATGCAGTATGAGGACACATGACGAGATAATTTTCATGGGCACTGCCGGAGCGAGATTCGTTATGATAAAGCAGCTGCGCTCGTCAGCCGGCATACTCCTTCGCACTTCTGAGACCAACATCCTCATTGATCCAGGTCCCGGAACGCTTGTGAAGATTGCAAAGAGCAGACCCCGGATAAACCCCTCAAGCCTCAACGCAATCATACTTACTCACAAGCATTTGGATCATTCAAACGATGTGAATGTGATGATAGAAGCGATGACAGATGGAGGATTCAAGCGAAGAGGCATTGTTATTTGCCCTAAGGATGCAGTATCTGACGATAGTGACCCCGTTATACTGAGATATTGTCGCTCTCTCGTTGATAAAATAGAACTGATGGGTGAAGGAAGGCGCTATATTGTTGGAAATGTGTGTGTGGAAACACCTAAAATGCATGTGCATGGTGTTGAAACATATGGACTGAATGTGTATATAAAAAACATAAGCGATGATGACGGGGAAGAAATCTGGAAAAAACGACCAAAAATCTCATTTATCAGTGACACGCTCCGCTTTGAAGGAATTGAAAAATGCTATAATGGCGAGATTATTGTCATGAATGTTGCAATGTTCAGGCATAGAGAAGGAGTTTTGCATCTATGTGTTGATGATGCTCGCGAGATAATAAGCGCAGCAAAGCCAAAAGTTGCGATTTTGACACATTTCGGCATGACAATGCTGCGCAATAATCCTGATGAGATCGCAAAAAGGCTGAGCGATGAGACGGGTGTGAATGTGATCGCAGCAAGAGACGGAATGCGGTTTAATCTGGATTCTGATTGATGTGATGTCTCAAATGAGCGTGCGAGGTTCACTGAGATTTTTTTTGTGGCAGTTTGAAGCCATCACTATCCGCGTATTTTTCAATGAGATGTCTTATTTTATCGCTGAACCAGCATTTTCTTATGAATTTTGGGTATATTGGGAGGCGTTCTCTGAGTATATGCGGTTCTATCATCCTGCGAAGATTTTTTTCTGATGGCCACGGCGCTTCAGGATTTATATAGTCGTGAGTTTTTGCTGATATACCGCCGAGGTCGCTGACGCCTGCGTCAATCAGCGCACGAAGTTCGGCAGCAGATGATATGAGGTTGGGGGGCGCCTGAATTGCGACATCATCAGGCAGAATCTCCCTCGCCCACTTCACACAGCGCAGCACCTCCTCAAACATCGGTGGATTGCGATTGGCGAATGGGGTGTTTGCCTTAGGTGCGAAAGGCTGTATGATGACCTCCTGAATGTGTCCGAATTTTCTGTGAATTGCCGCTATCGCCTCAAGCGATGCAATTCTGTCCGATTCTTCTTCGCCTATGCCCACGAGTATGCCCGTTGTGAAAGGTATTTTAAGTCTTCCTGCGTGTTCTATTGTCCTCAATCGCTCCTTTGGATGCTTTCCGGGTGAGTTCCTGTGCGCATCTATATCTGCAACTGTCTCAAGCATGAGACCCATTGAGGCGTTTACATCCTTCAGCCTCATAAGTTCCTGCTCGCTCAAGACACCTATGTTTGTGTGAGGAAGCAGTCCGTGTTTTATTGCTATCTCGCAGAGAATCACGGTATATTCAACGAGCGAGCATTCTTCACCACATACATCCGCAATCATCCGCCTGAAATCAAATCCGACAGCACATTCAGGACGTTCTCCAGCTGAGAAAAGCGCTTCTGTCGCAACTCCCCTGCATTCAGCGAAAAGCCTTTCAACATCTTCAACACGCACGATAAATGCATCATCAGGAGAGCGTGCGCGAAATCCGCAGTATGCACATGCATTCCTGCACACATTCGTCACAGCGACAAACACATTCGTTGAAAATGTGACAATCATATCTCAACATTCGCCTTGAAATAAATACTCATCTCAATCATAGTAAATGCTCGTCACAATCATAGGCGGCGCAGGAGCGATGGGGGGATGGTTCGCAAAATTCTTCAAGCAGAACGGCGCAGATGTGAGAATCGTGGACAGGAGCGCGAAAACACCTGAAATAGCCAGCTCGCTCGGCGTTGATTTCATGCATGTGGATATACTCTCCCAGCACTGCCCCTCAGACATAACAGAAGACATAACGGATACAGATGTCCTCATAATATCGGTGCCCATAAACATAACATGCAATGTCATTGAAGCAGTCGGAAAAAGAATGAAAGACGGAACATTGCTCATGGATCTGACATCTGTCAAGCGAGAACCAGTCAGAAAAATGCTTGAATGCACAAAAGATAATGTTGAAATACTGAGTATTCATCCCATGTTCGGACCTACTGCAAAAAGTATAAGAAATCAAACAGTCATATTCATTGAAATTTCCGGAAGAAGGGGGAAATTATGTGATGAAATTGAAAATATTTTTGAGAGAAAAGGTGCGAGAATCGTATTCATGTCAGCTGATGAGCATGACAGGACTATGGCTGTTATTCAGGGGCTCTCCCACTTTGTGCTTCTCTCCTACGGCATAACGCTTCAAAATTTGAATTTCAATGTTGAGCACGCCCGTGAAATGAGTCCATTATACGAAATATTCACTGATTTCGTCGGAAGGATACTGCATCAGGATCCTGAATTATATGCCAATATTCAGATGAACCTAGATATGAAGGAAATACATGAAAAATTTATTGCAGCAGCAAAAATGTTATCATCGTCCGTCCTGAATAGGGATGAGGAGAAATTCAAAAATATCTTCCTTAATGCGAGAAAACACTTCGGAAACACAGAGAAAGCATTGAAAGAATCTGATGAAATTATAGAGATAAAGTTGAACAAGCGTTAGCGCACAGGTGCGCGTGCAGATGTGTGCTGTATGAGGTGAGAGTGAAGATGGTGAAAGAAAAAAATAAAAAAATATGTCCGGATTACACAGCAAGCTGCCTGACAAAGGTTATTGAGAGCGTTGAAGAATGCTCGCAGAAGCCCGAGCATCGTGATTATGAATGTGTTGTGAAAATGCGAATGGGCAGAAAATGACAGAAAGAGCACAAGGAAGCCCGGAACCACAGAGACATTCATTTGTGTTCCCGACTGCTGGTCAGGTGACTCCCATCACCCACGCAAAGCCTCTGCATCGCGGCGATGTCACACAACTCGGCGATGTCACGCGACTCCTATCCTGCACTGCACGCAATCTCACGAGAGAACACCGCGAGAGAACACGAAATCGCATATCCGCATGAAGCCTCTGAGGAGACGGAATGACAGATGAACGAAATGACAAATGATAAAAAGAGCAGAATTGAACAGAAAATAGAGAGCAAATGGAAAAGGAGAGATTTCAGTCATCGGAGACAGCAGTTATTGTTGTTGACATGCAGAAGGACTTCTGCTATGAGCAGGGTACATTATACATAGGAGAATCAGCGAGAAAAATCATTCCGAATGTGCGAAAACTGCTTGAAAAAGCATTTTCTGCAAAAGTCTTCACAATATTCACGCAAGATTGGCACGATGAGGATGATGATGAGTTCAAATACTGGCCTAAACACTGCATAAAGCAAAGTGAAGGTGCTGAAATCGTTTATGAACTTGCCGACTTCGCTGAAAAATCTGAAATCATCAGAAAAAAGCGATACAGCGCTTTTTTTAAAACAAATTTGGAGGATATTCTCACAGATAAAAAAATAAAAACGCTCATAATAACGGGCGTTGCCACAAATATATGTGTGATGCACACTGCCATAGATGCGTTCATGCGAGGCTTAAGTGTTGTTGTTCCTCATGATTGCACTGCAACACTTGGGAAATATGAGCAGGAATATGCAATGCATCATATAAAAAATGTGCTCAGCGGAAAAGTGATACGTTCTGATGATATTTTGTTCATTTAATTTCAATGCGCTGCCGATTGCACCGTATCATCCCGATTCCTCTGAATGACCTGATGATCTGATTGTCCCGTCCTCTCATATCATCCTCCCATACCATCCTCTCATACTATCCGCCTCAATGCAGGAGACAGAGGTCAGCGATTCCCTCGCTTGTTCTGAATGATGTTCTTTTTTATAAATTCTCACATTCACCGTCCAGAATCCTCCCTGACAGATGATTCTGCGCCGCAACAGTTGTCCCACAATCTTCGCCCTGTTTATCTTCCCGTTGCCTGCAGGACCCATTCCGAGAAGGTGGAGATACGCAAGGGAGGAGGAGGGTTGGGTTTGGTTATTAATATCGCCAGAAAAACAGGGATGCGACAAAAACATATAAAATCAGAATAATCACGCATCTCTCCACCTGAGTTCACTCTACTGTAAGGCAGTATTATTCAATAAGGAACTTCTCCGTGAACGGGCACAGGTCAAGCACAACACCTATACCTCGCAAGTAGCTCAGCAATAAACTAAAACAGGCTCTCTGAGTCCTCAGGGCCTCTCTCAAAGTCAGGCTCATCTGTGCATGTGTTTGTGGTTGGATATTGAGTATGTTTACCCGGAGCAGATTTAGTATCTGACCCCGCTTCACATCAGCGAATGCAGTAAGCATGGAATGGATGTAAGCGTCATGTAATAAAGCTGCAAGCGTAAAATGAAACAAATTCATGAGAATGTTCGCTGTTTGCAATGGTTAGTGGTTGGATGAAAGGGCAGATTGACAGAACCTCCGATATGGCCTGAGAAGCAGCGCTGCTGATCGGAGCTCTGAAAATCCCAAACTGCGTGAACCTTTCGCCACCTCATCACAAAGCCGGCGAGATTCACCATTGCAATATGCATGAGATACCACCCGCCTTCCCTGCTCCATTGAAAATTTAAATAAAAAACAGTGAGAATCAGCAGATGGGTGAAAGTTGCTCATCACACGATGGAAGATGGGTAAAAGAGGAAAGGAGGGGGAAACAGAAAATTGAGAGATGAAAATGAGGGGGAGGAGAGCAGGGAGGAGATACTGGAGAAATATCGCTTTGCTGGAAGGATATTGGCGGAAATTCGTGAGGAAGCGATCAAAAGAACAGATGTCGGCGTGCCGCATATTGAGATTGCTGAATTTGTTGAGAGGCGTGCGCGTGATAAAGGTGCCGCACCTGCGTTCCCGTGCAACATTTCAGTCAATGAAGAGGCTTCGCACGCAACACCATCTGCAGGCGATGAAACAGTGTTCAAGGAGGGAGACATCGTCAAGCTGGATATGGGCGTTCATATTGATGGATACATTGCGGACACAGCTGTCACAGTTGATCTGAGCGGTGATGGGAAGCATGAATCGCTTATAAACGCTGCTGAAGTCGCGCTGAGGGATGCGATTGCGGTTGTGAGAGATGGGGTGCGCGTTGAAAAAATAAGCGAAGTCATAGAGCATGCGATAAAAAATGCTGGATTCAAGCCCATCGTAAATCTCACAGGGCACGGACTGAGAAGATTCAACCCGCACGCACCGCCATCAATACCGAATATCCGCCATCAAGGCAGCGCGGTATTGCGTGAGGGAGATGTGGTCGCGATTGAGCCTTTCGCCACAGATGGCATAGGCAGGGTGTCAGAGGGGGGAAAGGTGGAAATATATCGCCTCGAAAATCTGAAACCGGTGAGATTGCAATCTGCAAGGCGCCTTCTCACAGAAATAATGGAGTTTCAGGGACTCCCGTTCGCAAAGCGCTGGCTGAAAACACCTCATCCGGACGGAATACTTCGCATGCTCGTCAGAGATGGCATATTGCATGCATATCCGGTGCTCCGTGAGGAGGGAAGGGGGAGAGTCTCGCAGGCTGAACACACAATCATAGTCCTTGATGATGGATGCGAGATCATCACTGAATGACTCCTCAACCCTCCATTCACTCAGCCTTTCTCAAGTGTGTTGATGAGCGAGAAGTGTGTTGATGAGAGAGATGCATTCTTCTATCGCCTTATCCACATATGCGACTTTATCACCTCCGCCCTGTGCGAGCTCTTCGGAGCCACCGCCGCCGCCACCGATTATCTCACATATGCGCTTCACCAATTTATCCGCACTCACACGCCGCCTGAATTCCTTCGGAACGGCGCAGACAACTGATGCTCTGTTGTGTTTGATCCCGATGAGCACTGCAATGATACCCTCTTTCGAGAGAGTGTTTGCGATCTTCATGAGCTCTTTCCGCTCAGCATTCTGAATTTTATCTGCGACCACATTTGCACCGGCGATCTGCTGCGCTTTATCGCGCAACGATGCAATGCGCATATCTGCGATCTCGGATCTCAGACGCTCATTTTCCTTTTTCAATGCTTTCCACTCCTCAAAGAACCGCTCAACAGCAGTTGGAAGATGTTCATGAGGCACTCTCAACACAGATGCCGAACGGTCAAGAAGCTCTTCAGCTGACTGTATTTCAAAGATTGCCGCTGTTCCAGCTGCGAATTCTATGCGCTCTATGCCGTCCTGAATGCGCTCGGTTCTTATTATCTTGATGCAGCCCACATCTCCCGTGCGTGAGCAGTGTGTCCCGGCGCATGCTTGCACATCTTCACCATCCGCTATGCTCACAATCCTTATCTCAGCGCCGTCTGGAACTCCTCCCTGATATATGCGGAACCCGTATTTTCGCTCTGCTGCATTCCTCTCCTCAAATCTCGCGTGCACACGCAGATTTCGCATGACCATCTCGTTTGCAAGAATCTCAATCCTCCGTCTTTCATCTGTTGAGATGCGTTTGAAATGTGTCACATCTATCCTCGCACGCCTCTCCCCCTTCTGCGCGCCAGCCTGCCATATGTGATCACCGAGTATCCTGCGTGCTGCACATAACACAATGTGCGTAGCCGTGTGATGTCTCATATGAGCGATTCTCCTTTCACGGTCTATGAAACCGCGCACCTTCATGCCTCTTATGTCTCCCGTGTCCCTCATGTCCGTCCTGTGCAGGACGACGCCATCAACATCCTGAACATCCACCACACGCAATTTCTCACCGCTGCTGAGGAGGATGAAGCCCCTGTCAGCTGGCTGTCCGCCGCCCTCCGGATAGAAAAGCGTCTTATCAAGTATGATGAAACCGTCAAACGCATCAACAACAGACGCTTCAAATTCGCTGTCTTCTGGTTTTTCGTAGAAAATCTTGCGCGTTTTCGGCATGCCTCTTATGCGTTTCAGATTTTCAGCATGCAGTTTCAGAGCTTCTTTCGCCTCGCCCCTGACTGCACGCTGTTCAGTGCTGTGCATCCTCGCTACAATTGAGTAGAAATCATCGGGAATCTCAACCCGCACTGCTTTCTGCTCGTGCTGCAGCACGATATCCCTCACAAATTCAGGCGGCAAGCCGTGTGTGTCATAAAGTTCAATGAGAACATCAGCGGGTATTCTGCTCACACCGCGCCTCTCATAATCTCGCACCAGTCGCTGAACAATCCTCGCACCCTTTGAAAGAGTCTCATCATATCTCCGCCTCTCCAACTCAAGAATCTCCGAAATGCGATCAACCGCATGCTCAAGCTCGGGAAACGCGCTCCGAAGATGCTTTATATGAGATATCACTATCTCATCAAGCGGCAACTCAATGCCAAGTGCGTTCATCATCCTGAACGCCCTTCTGATTATAAGCCTCGCAAGATAGCCCTCCTTTGCATTTGATGGCACAACGCCGTCTGAAAGCATGAACGCAAGACACTTCGCATGATCCGCCAGCGCATATACCGTTGTCATTTTTGTGAAATCTCGTATGAAATCTTCTGAGAGATCGCGCATTTCATCAACACGCATAACACCGAGCATCTTTGCGCATTCTATGGTCGTCTGCGGATATTTCTCGAGCGGATGCTCCATTCCCGCAGCGGAGAGAATCTCTGATATCACTTCGGGAAACACCGCATCATACACTGTTGGCGTGCCTCTGGATGCCCATACAAACCGCTCCAGGCCGTATCCCGTGTCAACGATGTATGTTGGCATCTTCCGATATCTGAGTCCGTCAAGCACGATCTCACCATCAGCAGACGCCTCAAGATCCATGAAAACGAGTGTTGCAACCTCCAATCCCCCCGTGATGACCTCAAGACATGGTCCCGCATTACCTCCGCCCATCCAGGGCGCCTCTTTGAATGTCACCGCATTTATGTCTGCACCGAGCTCACGGAGGAATTCCGCGCAGTATCTCACAGTCTCATCCTTCCAGTATATCTCCTCAACACCCCGCTTGTTGAATGCATGATGCCCCATCATCTCAAATATCGTCAGATGACGCCCTGTCCGCCCGATGGACTCAAGGTCCTCAAGACGAATGCACGGCTGCGATATCACAAGCGGATTTGCAGGTGGCGGCACCCTGCCCGATGTCACAAAAGGCTGAAAATTCGCGATTGAGGCTATCGTCAGGTAAATGTCATCCCGCCATCGCGCCACCACGGGATATCGCTTCAGACGCTTGTGCGAATTCCGCTCAAAAAATGATAGAAATGACTCCCTTATCTCATCAACACTCCTCTCCCTGAACACAGGACTCCCGATGAATGAGTATATGTCGCATGGTGCATCACCACAGTTCGTCCGATTTTCGTCCGTCGTCCAGAAAAAAGCACCGCAACGCTCGCATCTACGCCTCTTAAATCCCTCCTCATCAAAGTATTCTATGTCATACTCCCCTGCAAATATGTTATCTGTCGCAGCAACGCCGCTGTCTTTGCTCCCCATCTCAGATTAAAGATTAAAATGAATTGTCTGATTATAAACACTGCGCCGCACTGCGCATGCGCTTACTCCAATAAACGCACCTCTCAACGCAGCAGTCATCTCCCCCTTCGGGGAAGATATGGAAGTGAAGTGCTGGGCAGCCACATAACGGCACCTTCTTGGGAAGAAGAACAGAAGCAGTTTAAAAAAAATTCAAGCATGGAAAGTTAAAAAGAAGCTGAAATAATATAGCTCTCAATACGCCCGGCAAAACTTTGCCATATGATGCATAGAATGTGCAAGCAGTTGAAAAATGCGTGCGCTGTGGATGCGTGCGCGGAAAAAGGTGATGAGCATGCTTGAAGGAGACCCGATTGTGAATGTGCTTCATATAGACCTGACGAAGCGTCGTTTTTGGGTGGAGAAGAGGGAGGACCTGTTTGAGAAGTATATAGGAGGCATTGGTGTTGCAACGCAGCTGTTGCATGAGGAATGTCCCAGAGGAGCTGATCCGCTGAGCGGAGAAAACCCAATAATATTCGCGGTAGGACCTCTTACTGGATATTTTCCGCTCGCATCAAAGACTGTTGCGGTGTTCAAATCTCCACACACAGGCAATTTGGGAGAGAGTCATGCAGGTGGAAGGAGTGCAGTTGCGATAAGGATGGCAGGATATGGTGCGATCGTCATAAAAGGTGCGAGTGATTTTCCGGTGTATGTCGCGATACATGGTGCACGCGTTTTCTTCAGAGATGCGAGAGCTCTCTGGGGAATGAACAGCATCATTGCGGGGCGTGTCATAAGGGAGGCGGAGAGTGGTGCAGGTGTCCGCACGATAATGCGTATAGGGCCCGCCGGTGAGCGTCTCGTATCGTATGCAAATGTCACAACGGAGACTTACAGATGCTTCGGCCGTCTCGGTCTCGGCGCTGTCTTCGGTGCGAAAAACTTGAAGGCGGTCGTCGTCTCGGGAAGAAGAGGACTTCCCAAGCCAGAAATAAGGGAATACCGCAGGGTATATCGCCACATATATGACAAAGCGACGACTTCAGATGCTATGAAGAAGTATCACGACCTGGGAACCGCGCAGAATGTCCTTCCGCTGACGGAGCTCGGCGCACTCCCATCCCTGAACCTGCGTGAAGCTCGCCCTGAGAAGGCTGAGGAGATATCAGGCGAACATCTCGCATCTTATTATCTGGGCAGGCGCATAGCATGCTCTCATTGTCCTGTTGCATGTATTCATATCGCAGCGCTCAGGGAGCCTTATGAGGATGTGCCATACTTCTACAAGACATCCATGATCGCATACGACTACGAACCCATATATGCGTTGGGCGCAATGCTCGGATTGAAAAACGCAGCCGACCTCCTCAGACTTAAGGATCGTGTGGACGCTCTCGGAATTGATGCGATGAGTGTTGGAGTTGTCCTCGCATGGGCGACAGAAGCGCTTGAGCGCGGACTGATATCAGAGCGTGATACAGACGGCATCATACTCAAATGGGGAGACTGGCTCGCATATGCGGATGCCGTCATGAAAATTGTGACACAGCACAACGAATTCTACGCTGCTCTCGCACGCGGCGTTGAACACGCATCCTCCATATATGGAGGAGAGGATTTCGCCCTCTCTCTCTCGGGAAATGAGATGCCGGGCTATCATACAGGATATGGATGCCATATCGGCGCTCTCATAGGTGCAAGACACGGCCATCTGGATAACGCGGGATATTCAGTTGATCAGAAGGTGAAGAAAGTGCTTCCGCCTGAAGAGCTCATCGACCGCCTCATAGATGAGGAGAGATGGCGTCAGATACTTTCAAGTCTCGTAATCTGCTTTTTCTCCCGCGAGATTTACAAGCGCGATGTGGTCATAGATGCACTGAAATGCGTCGGCATAAACATGACAGAAAAAGATTTGGAAAGAATAGGCACAGAAATTCATCGCTCAAAATACGCATTTAAACTGAGAGAAGGATTCTCTTTTGAAAAATTACGCATTCCCAGGCGTATATATGAGACCTCATCACCACTCGGCATGCTTAAGGAGGAATATTTCAGAGATGCTCTCGCTTATTTCCAGCAAAAAATGAAAGAGTTGCTGGATTACCAATCCTCCCAAACAATGCGGATGATGTAGTCTCTGCCGCATGCCGCAGTTGAGGTTCAGGGAAAGAACACAACAGCTGCGAGTGCGCATCCTGGCTTCTTTCTGACTGTGTGCTCAGCCACTGCCACTTTTATCTCGCTTATCTTCCAATCTCTCACCGCGAAACCCTCGCTCAACATCTCTTTCACCTTTCTGGCAGCATATTCAGCGTCGCAGAATCCTGAGAACTCATATATCAAGCCGCCACCCGCGCCGCCACTGCTGTGTATCCCGGAACTCTCGGAACAGCCTCCGTGAAAGAACATTTCTTTTGAGGAGCGAATTCCCACGCCCACTGCTGCGCTTATTCTTGAACCCTCCTCATCGCTCTCTATATGTGAGTAAACTGCGAAAAGAACTGTGCCCATGGGAAAATCCGGGACATCATTCAACCATTCCACATTTTCAGGGACGACACTGCTCAACCTGACCAGATTGGCATTTCCTATGCCGGCATTCAGCAGTGCGTTGTCAAATGCATTCAACTTCGTGCAGCCTTCAGCGTTTGACGACAGCAGAACCGCCCTCCGCAGATTCATCTCTGTTTCACCACC
This sequence comes from Candidatus Methanoxibalbensis ujae, assembly GCA_026134085.1. Taxonomy (GTDB): domain Archaea; phylum Halobacteriota; class Syntropharchaeia; order Alkanophagales; family Methanospirareceae; genus Methanoxibalbensis; species Methanoxibalbensis ujae. Next base: position 28,916 of record JAOQIN010000013.1, on the reverse strand, counting down.
GCTCCTCCAAGATGCGCCTGTGCAGGTGCCCATATGCCACGCTGCGCCAGTCATGAATATGCCGTGCTCTCTTTTTGATTCTTTCGCCGTGCTGGCAATATATGCCGTGAGATAGAAAGTATCAGAACAAATATAATAAAGCGGGGGTTGCCGAGCATGGAAAAGGCGCAGGGCTTAGGAGCACTGTGTGCTGAGATACCCTGTCCCGTAGGGGTTCGCGTGTTCAAATCACGCCCCCCGCATCCCGCGCCTCCGGGCTGAGGTCCGGGCTGAGATCAGGATAACATCCGGAATATCCACATCGGATGGGATGATCCGCATCGTATGGTTGTCGCCTGACCTCTCCTTTTGTTTTCCTCCGTTACGGAGCGCTCATGGTGAACTACTCGGTTTCGGAGTGGAACCAGCGCATGATGTAATCGGGAAGCTCAAATCCCCTCTCTTTCAATCTTTCAACGAGATGAATGGGAAGCGGGCTGAGTGCGAATGCCGCTCGCTCATAGAAGACTGATGCGGGCGCGTTCAGTATGAAACTCTCTGAATGTTCTGAAAGCGTTGAATAGTTGCCAACAATTGAATACACGAACGCTCCGACATTTTTATGAATTTTGCACCACTCAAGCAGTGGAAGAGTTTCTCCCGACCATGATATGAGCATCAGCAGATCTCCAGCACGAGGTTTCGGTGCGAACGGACCTGCAGGATATGCGTCATCACCTATCGCACGTTTCACATGCTGAAGCCTTATCGCCGTCATCGTCGCAACATGCCTCGCAGGACCGAGACCTCCTATTGTGATGTGGCTCCTCCTCTCAAGATTTGAGATTATGTTCTCATACATTGGAGAGTTTATGAACTCATGCACGATGTCCCGCACAACATCCCCCTCACGCAGTATATCCTCTTTTATGCCTTCTGGTGGCGCCTGATTGATTATATGCTCCTTTATTTTCTGAAATATCAGCATGCTTCCCAGTTCATAAACATCGTTCATTATGCCATGACTTGCAAAATCATTTGTCTCCTTCAAATTTCTGCCTTTGAGCACAAGCACATTTCCAAAAGGCTTCTCACAAATCCTCCCCACTGATGACATTGGGTCTGAAACGACAGCATGTATTTTGAACTTCTCGCTCTTCGTCTTCTCTATATACTCGGAGAGCTCCTTGACAACAATCTTCGGTATGGTCGTCTCTCCACTTCCTGAATTCACAAGAACAACAATGCACCGGTGCATGCGCTCCAGCCTAGGCGCCGCATCTATTATGTTCCTGCCCGGAAAATCAACATCCTCTATAAGACGCACTGTCTTGTTTATCTGACCCATCCCTATAAGCAGCGCACCTTGCGAGCGACCCTCGCCCACAAGTATAATGCAATCGGCTTCATGAATGTCATTATACAGATCCACTATGTCCTCTTCCTTCACCTGCCTCACATTCTCCATTATCCTGTCAATATATCTCACACTTCTCATATTCATATTCACACCTGCCGTCACCCGCCGCCCTTATTCGTAGGGCAAGGTTTATCATTTAAACTTTTCGGTTTTTTGCGATGCTCATATCCGCTCGTTTCCGCTCGTTTATTTTATTCGCTATGAAGAAACCGATGTTAAAGGAATAAGAATGACACAAAATATCCGAACAAAATAATAAAAAACGAAAAACAAATAATAAGCAATAAAGAGAAAAGGTTTGAAGTCTGATTGTTGAAAATGCAGAAAAGACAATGTATCAGTTGCTCGAGAATATAAATCGCCCCTTACGCATACCAAAGTGTGAGTCTCACTTCGTAAATCTCCACATAAGGCGGATTTACAATTGTAACTATTTTTGAGATTGTAACTGCGTCTTCTGAGGGTTCTCCAGCACTAAAATTCACAACATTGATCCCTTTTTCCGTTAAATTTATAATTTCAACCTTACAGAACACTCCTTTTGAGGGGAGAGAAGTTTTATTCCACTCATTTATGATGTTTTCGGCTGCGTTCCATCTGCTTCCGTTCACTGTTCCGCTGATCTGGTGGTAAAGCCAGCTTGTGTGGTCGCCGTGTTCCATGTCAAGGATGTTGAGGAAGTCCCTTCCATATAGATACAACTGTGTTCTTTCTTCGCCCGTGCAAATCTGCTTTGGTGCTGTCTGAGATGCGTATGCCACCGCGCCGATGAGAATGATCAATGCGAGCAGTGCCTCTACTGTGTGCATTTGTCCTCTCGTCTCTTTCCCTCTCATTTCCTCTCATTTCCAGATACACACCTCTAATATCCCACAGCATTCATTATCTCCTATTCTCATGCCGAGATTTCTGCAATCGTCAATCGCAACAATCCGCTCTATTCTCTCCACCGTTGCACCTGTTGGAATGGGATGGCCTATTTGCAGTAGCGGTTTGCCAGCAGAGTGATTCCAAATCAGCATGTTGTTGAAGCTTTTGAGAGAGATATTAAAAGAATAATTCACGGGATCCCCATTGTAAGAGACGAGAAGACCGAGTTTTTCCCAGAGCATGCTTCTGTTTGCACTGTCATCCCACCAATCCTGCAAAGCCTGTATTTTTCTCATGGAAAGGTTGTTGGGAACCGTATCCTCGTGAGAAGACCAAACAGGTGCGTTCATCGCGAGCCCTATCCTTCGGACATTTGAGAGGTAATTCCTTCTGTTCCGCAGATATTGAGAAAAATTCCAGGCGTTCTTTTCGGGGTCTTCCCAGGCTGATGTGATGCTCCCGTTCTCGCAGTATATGCCTGCATCCTCGACAAGAATCATGCTTGTTCTGTATGCGACTGCGTGAATGTCCGTTGAGATTGTCAGGAGAGGAGCAAAAAGCATGGGTATCTGCGTGATTATGAGCGAGATTCCGAATATGAGAACTGTCGTCGCAATCATGAAATCAACGCTCATCTGCCCCTTTTCCATCTGCATATGTGCATCGTGATGCGTGAAATAATTTGTGAACAACTTAAAATATTTGAAAATAATAAAGGGCGGAATGCTGATTGTATTTGAGGGGATTGACGGCGCTTCCAAGAGCACTCAGTCAAAAATCCTGTATGAGAACATAAAGCGCAAATACAGTGTAATTATGCGCTCTTATCCTGACATATCAGGAAGGTATGGCACAATTATAAATGAATTTCTGCATAAACGCTGTGAAATGAGTGTTGAGGAACAGTTCCTCTTATTTTTATGCGATATTATGAAAGATCTTGCAGATCTCTCTCGCTATCAAATAGTTATTGTTGATCGGTATTATCCATCAACAATCGCGTATCAGTGCGCCTCTTCCTTCAGTTATGAAAAGGCGAAAGATATCATTCGTCTGTTGAGCCTTCCCACGCCTGATGTGCTGTTCTATCTTCATATACCCGTGGATGAGGCGCTTCGCAGAAAGAAAGACAGCAGCAGATTTGAAAATGCGCAATTTTTGAGGAGGGTTCAAAAGCTCTATGAGAGGATGATTGATGAGCGGTTTCCGTGCGCGTGGACAAAAATATCGGCAACTGAAAACGTCTCAACAATCGCAGCAAATGTCCTGAATGTTGTTGAAAAACACATCGCTCGCTGCCTGAACGACACAGCATTACCATGAAAAAATGAAAAATGAAACAGGACGCCGGTGGTCAGAGAGTGATCACCTGCTTCGCCCTGCTCATCGCCCTGACAAGGTCTTTCAACTCAATTTTCTCCAATCCCTCAGGAATCTGAATTTTTGTGAGCTTGACCCATGCGTAGCATGCGTATAGAGGAACACCTGCATCTTTCGCACGCTTAACAAGCTTAATCGGGTCTGCTGGAACACCCATTTTGTCGGCGTTCTCCTTTATTTTATCAGCATCTTCCTCAATAATCGGCAGCCACCTGAATCTCCGCTTCGCAAGTGCTATCAGACCTTCCTGCATGAATACAACCGCAACATCTTCGCCGTTCTTCTTCGCATTTATCGCAACAACAAGACCACTCATATATGAGTTAACTGTCCCTTCCTTGCATATTATTATCATATCATGCGTTATCTCATGCATCATCACCCACACACTTGCTCCCTCCGGCTTATATATTTTTCCCTTTTTCATGGCTGTCGCAGCGTTGCAGCGTCGCAGCGTCGCAGCAGCTGCCCGTCACCACCTCTCAGTGGCATTAGGGCATACTTGTATTATGACGCATAATTGTGATAGTGCATAACTCCTCATCATAGGCAGACTGTCATTCATCTGTCAGCACAGGATGGCAGTGGTGGAGGTCCGATCGGTTTTAAAGAGATTGCACAGGTTGAAGTTGGCATCGTGGAAACCTTTTTAACCAGCTTTATAGCGGGAGGAAGTATTGGAGGAGATGTGAAACATATGAAGTTCTGCATCTCAACCCTTTCATAGGTGCTCTGCCAGATAATCAACAATTTAATCAACAATTTTCACATCATGTTTATCACGAAGCAAGATACGCCAAGCCAGATGGAGGTTGACAACAGTTTCGCACTGATGGTTGGAGGAAAGAGAATTCTCATTTCACCTCTTTGAAAGGTTAAGTTTTTCAATCCCTCTCCTTCTCCATTATTATGCATCCGGGATCAGGAGCAAGGATATCGCCATAATATGCGTACGCCCTCGCTCTGCATCCTCCACACACATATCTGAACTGGCAGGTATGGCATGCATAATTTTCAGCATCTCTATCCCTGAGCTTACTTAAAACCTCGCTGTTCTTCCACACATTCACAAATCCGTCTTTTATGACATCGCCCACTTTAATCGGCATGAACACACAGGGCTGTATATCGCCATTATGCTCTATTGAGCAGTATATGCGACCTGCTCCACATCCTCCTATGAATTCCGTTAGGGCTTTGGCAGCGCCACCAAATTCCTCTGGTATCTCCATTTCAGCAAAATGCGTGGGCGAGACCTTCTCGCCAGTACCCTTATCCATCGCGGTTATGGATATTCTTGCATATGCAGGACAGGTGGAGAAAATTTGCATGTCACCTTTTTGCCATTCTCCGTACAGGTATTTCATAAGTTTTTCCCTCTCCACAGGGGTGAGATCTTCATAAACTATCTCTTTTCCCCGTCCTGTTGGTATGAAATCAAAAACTATAACTCTATCCACCTTTAACTCTCTGGCAAGCTTCAATATTTCAGGAATAGAATCCGAATTTTCATGCGTTGCGGTGGTGGCGATGCCCACATCCAAGCCGGCAGCCTTAGCGTTTTTTATCCCCCTGATGGTGGCATTGAATGCCCCCTTAACGCCTCTAAATTCGTCATGAATTTCAGCATTCGGCCCATCTAAACTTATTTCCACATATCTTATTCCAACTTCTTTCATCCTTTTTGCAACTTTCTCCGAAATCAATGTCCCATTTGTTGCAACTGAAATGTAAAAACCTTTTGAGGCGGCATACTCAGCAACCTCCCAGAAGTCTCTGTTTATCAGAGGTTCACCTCCTGAGAAGGATATTGCAGCAACTCCAGCCTCATCAAGTTGATCAACAACATTCGATTTTTCCTTCAGAGTCAACTCATCTGGCGCCGGATACGATGTCACATCGGCATAGCAGTGCCTGCATTTGAGATTGCATTGTTTTGTGAAATCCCATACAACCATGAAAGGGGCAATCAGTCTCTGAGGCTTTGTGATGCCATATTCTGCAATACTCCTTATTACCACTGCAAAACCCTTCCGCATATAGGGATCCTTGAGAAAATTTTTAATCATATCTGGGCTTGCGCCAAATTTTTCAGCTCCTTTTTCAAGAGCCTCTCCCACAATTTTCGCGTGCAGTTTTTCCCTAACACCTTTTGGCTTTATAACACCTGCATATATGCCAAATGCCCTCTCCAGTTTTTTCACTTCAGTCATCTCTTTCAGGATGAAGCTCACAAATCTGTTGTCCATCACTTTGTAAAGGTAGTCTATAATCTCGCCCTCATTTAAATCGGTTTTATCGCTCATCTTCACTCATCTCCCTGTCAATTTCTCCCAAATATCTCAAACCATTTTCCATATGCTTTATTCTTTATAATAATCTTTTTCATCTTCAGGAGCTTGTTTTGCCTCAGTAACATAACTACTCTTCTCTGCTGTAATTCTTTACAAAACTGCCCTGTAAGAGTATCTTCTGATCTCCCAGCTAAAAGGCGTCTCAAAGCAGTTTGTTGACCTGAGTCTGCGCTGAGGTGCCTGCGAGCCCTTTTCAATCAGCGTCAATCCCAAACCGCTTCTTCTGCGCACCATAATTTCACCCATGATGCCCGCATTACAACAAAGATGGACTTTTGCTTTTATATTTAATGGAGATAATCGGTTTGTTAATAGAGATAATCGGTTTGCAAATAAAACCCGTAACATATGAACAAATACCAGTATAGATGAAAGGAATGGTTCAGGGACATACAAAAAATTTGAAGAGAACTTTGGTTTTTTCGATTAAAAAGGTAAAAAGAGAATCCTGAAGTAGGAAATAAAAAAGGAAATTGAAAGGCTTGAGGGAGGCAGGGGGGCTTCGGGCGACTCTCCGCTCTCCAACGCTCGCTTCGTTGCCATCGCACCCGGACAACAGGAGGATGGGCTTGCTTCGGGACAGTGATCACTTCGGTCGCAATGTCGTATATCCCCGGATCAGGCGAAAGGGCATATGAGAAGGGAAAGAAAATGAAGATCGCCTCAAATTTGATGGTTGCTCATAATATCCACCTCACTTGACTCACCTCTTGGACGGGGAAAGCAGATTTTTGATGATAGTCAATCTGAAGAGAGATACAGGGAGTGGCTGAAAGATCTTCAAAAGTTTACAAAATCGCTAAGGCGGTGCTGCTTCATGCAAAGAGAAAAAAATAGATACCCGGCAAAATGAGTATTTCATAAATCATATGGAAGAAGACATCAGCAGTTCCTCTGAACTATCTGATGCTTTTGGACATTCTGCGCACTCATTTGAAGAAAAAAGAAATCAAAATACCACCTGATACACACATACGGAAAAAGTTCTTTCGTATGTTACTGACCAAACAATAATAGCAGCATCTCAAATCATAGAAAAAGCATCGGTGCGGCTGCGTCTGAGAATTATGGCTGAAGTATGGCTGAAGTGCATTCGCCGAAACTTATATGAGAATATAGCTATCAGCAGAAATCAGGGACAAAATATGATGAGAGGGATAAAATGGAACCGACAGATGCCGATCTTTTCATAGTCTTTTTGCCGGATTTACTGGCGCTGCAAGTCACAGAATATGGGAAATTGATATGTAGTAACCGGCGATACAGGGGCATTTTTAACAGGACTTCAACATTTTAGCAATTATTTTTGTTGTCGTCCATTGGGGATTTATTGTGGAATCTTTCCACAAACAGCTCAAAAGATTAATCCAAGTGCAAAAATTCTCATGACAATTCTACGTGGAGGTAGTGGAGGTTGGTTCATTTCCTTTATTAAATTGACGAAATAGCCACATCACTGTTTGCGACTGTTTTTACAGCAATTGCAGGAGCTATTGTGTTTTCGCGGCAATATAATGTTTCTCCCCGCTGTAATTGTGAGCTCAAATGCTCGCCATAATTGTGCTGGTTAAAGCAATATGATAATCGGGTAATTGGAGTGTCACAATAAAACGCGCTCAAATATGAGTTTTCCATCTCCGTATTCGCTTGTCGCCTCATCAGAAATCACGCGATTTCTTGCCCACTCAGGGTCTGTGAATGCGAAGAATGCGCGCTCGGGATGTGGCATCATGCCCATCACATTTCCTTCAGGATTGCATATTGCGGCGATGTTTGATATTGAACCGTTCGGATTCCAGGGATATCCGGCGCCTGTGTCTCCATGCCTGTCCGCGTATCTGAAAACGATCTGGTCTTTCTCCTCAAGCATGCTTATGAAGCGCTCCCGCACATGCGGCTCCACGAAGAATTTCCCCTCTGCATGTGCGCAAGGCATTTTAAGCAGTGCTCCCCTCTCAATTCCACGTGTGAAAACACATTTACCTCTGTTTTCATGCTTTAAAATTGTGTAACGGCATTCAAAATGCGCAGAATCGTTTATTGTAAGGGCAACTTGCTTTTTATCCTCCCATCCAGGCAGTAATCCAAGCTCAACAAGCACCTGAAATCCATTGCAAATGCCCAAAACAGGTTTCCCATCATCTACGAATCTTGTCAGATCACGCCATATAGCCCTTAATCTCGCTGCAAATATCGCACCCGCACGCACATAATCGCCTGCTGAAAATCCGCCCGGTATGACAAGTATGTCATATGTTTCAAGCTCCCTCCTGATCCTATGCCCGCCCGTCAGCTGTTTGAGATGGACTATCTCAGCATGCGCTCCGAGCTCTCTGAAGCACAGGAAGGTCTCCCATTCACAGTTTGTTCCCTCTATACGCAGTATGCATACTCTCTTCTTTCCTCGATTGAGGAGGTTGCTTTTGGTGTGTGCCCTAATCGCCATCATCCTCATCACGGTTGCTGACGGAAAGCCATGTGCTGAGAGCACAGAGCCTCACAGAGCCCAGCTCCAGAGCAGGATACGCCGTTATATATATACGCCGTTATAACATAATAGAATAAATAAACAATAATCTCTTTTGCCGAGCCGCGACATATAAGCGAAGGCAAAACCTGTGAGTGTGCTTGCTGAGCGATGGAAGTGTGATGATATATGTGTGCCTCTGTGCGGCGGATTGATACGAGTGAGCAGTTAATTGAAGATTTTCTCAGCAGGAGAGTTTTTGCGATTGTTGGAGCAACTCGCAAGAAGGAGAAATACGGTTACAGGATATTCAGGATTTTGAAAGATGCCGGATACAAGGTCTATCCTGTCAATCCGAAATATGATGAGATAGAAGGTGAGCGGTGTTATGCGTCGCTGAGCGAGCTGCCTGAGAAGCCGGATGTGGTTGATATTGTTGTGCCTCCTGATGTGACAGAGATCATTGTGAGAGAAGCACATGAGCTCGGCATAAATCGCATATGGATGCAGCCCGGCTCGGAGAGTGCATCTGCAATAAAGTTCTGCGAGGATAACGGCATGCTCGTTCTGCACGATGTGTGCGTCATGGAGGAGTCGCTGAAACAGAGGCAGCGTCGTTGAACTCCAGATGTGAGCATGACAATGCATGGGAGCTTCAGGCGCCGTTTTTGACAGTTTTTTCAACAACACCATCCAATATCTGAGCGACCTCGGCAGTTGCACTTCTCACTCTGTCAATGAACTTCTTCTTTTTCCTTCCCACGAGAGAGAGCTCAAGCACATCCTCTATTGTTGAGACCGGAACAATCTCAATTTTGTCTTTATATCTGTCTTCTATGAGCACATCTTTTATATTTGCCTGAGGTATGAGCACCTTTTTAATTCCAGCTTGTGCTGCCGCCTCTATTTTCTGTGTAACTCCTCCCACAGGGAGCACATCTCCCCGCACTGAGAGCGATCCTGTCATCGCGACACTCTGATCAACCGGGATGTTCTCAATTGCTGAGATGACAGCGGTTGCGATTGATATGCTTGCTGAATCTCCTTCTATTCCCTCATATGTGCCTATGAACTGAATATGGATGTCCCTGTTGGATAGATTTTTTCCCGTCAGTTTTTTAAAAACTGCGCTGACATTTTGAACTGCTTCTCTCGCTATTTCCTGAAGTCTGCCTGTTGCGATAACTTTTCCTTCATTTTTTGACTGTGCAGGTGTAACTTCAGCGATTATGGGGAGCACGATGCCCGAATCACCGACTATTGCAAGACCGTTCACGCGCCCAATCTCGTATCCTTCTGTTCTGAAGAGCTTGTATTCCCTCTTTTTCTCAAGGAATTCATCAGCCACCTGCTGTTCAATGCTGCGTGCCATTTCCTTCGCACGGATGACATGCTCCGCCGTGACATATTTTGCGTTTTCAGCACGTGCGATGTCGCCCGCAACGCGAACGAGACCACCGAGATCACGGAGTATGAGTGTGAGATGTCCTCTTCTCCCTGTTCTTCTCCTCGCCTCTCTCAGTATTTCACGGATGCCTGAGCGGTCAAAGTGAGGTATTTTACCGTCTCTCTTCACCTCCTGCGCGATGAATCTCACAAGCTTTCTGCGGTTTTCAAGGGTGTCTTCCATCGTGTCATGCATGTATATCTCGTAGCCGTAGCCTTTTATGCGAGAGCGGAGTGCGGGATGCATTCCCGTGACTGCATCGAGATTTCCGGCGGCGACCATTATGAAATCGCACGGCACAGGGTCTGTTTTCACCATTGCGCCCGCACTTCTCTCTGATTGTCCGGTTATCGGGAACTCCTTCTCCTGCATCGCTGTGAGAAGAGCCTGCTGCATCTCAGGGCGAAGCATGTTGACTTCATCTATGAAGAGCACGCCCTTGTGCGCCTTGTGTATCGCACCTGCCTCAACTCGCTCGTGCGCGGGAGTCTCCAATCCGCCCGAATTGTGGGTCAATATGTTCTCAACAATGTAGTTGCCCGTCTCTGTCGTGAGATTGTAGACATAACCCTCATAATGAACACGCCTCACACTTGTTATCTCATCATACTCATATCCGCCCACAACAGCATGCGCTGCCGCCTCTCCTTCATCCGCCTGAAACAGAACAGCAGAGGAGAGAGACCTCATGAAACTCCTGAAATCCATGAAACTCCTGAAATGACGCTGAAATGCACGGGAATCATCAGCATAATGCAGCACAACGCATATGTCATGGGTGCTGAGTTCCTCAGCGAGTTTGTATCGCAGGTGTTTTCCGTCAAAAACAGCTACCGGATGATTACCCGTCACGATTATCCTGTGACCTTGTCCCGTCTTTATCTCAAACACATCACCACAGAAATATCTCTTGAAAACCCTCCTCACTTTCGTGACGCAGAATCCCAGCTCGCAGCCGCCGAGCACCTCAAACACCTCATCATCTGAGAGCTCCCTCTCACCATCGCCCTTCAACAGCGGATCAACGATCTCGCTTATCTCCACCTTCCTTCCGTCTGCCGTTTGAATTCTCATGGAGCCTATGATGCACTGATAGGGGTCATGACGAACATCTCCAAGGAGAGCACCTGAGTGGGCACCTGTCGCATCAACGAAAGGAGCGGTCTCCTTTCCGGCGTTTGAAACGAGCAGCTTGGGTATGAGATGTTCTTCCTTCGGCATTGACCAGCGAGCAAGCAGGAACAGCACGAGTGCTGCGATGAGTGCCCAGAATATGTATTCTGGCTTGTCATATCTGAATGCAAGTATGACACCTATCGCGAGCAGCATTATAAACAGGAAAAACATGAAAGAATTGCGCGCTTGAATTCGCTTTCTCGCCTCCATACGGTGCATTTCAACGATCTCTTTGCCCTTCCCGGCCGGCACAACTCTTATCTTCGGGTTGTTCTTGTCCTCTGGATTTGGATACACAAGTATGTCCTGAAGTTCCTCATGCGGCAGGAGCTCGGCCATGCTCCTCGCGAGCATTGACTTCCCTGTTCCCGGCGTTCCTATGAGAAGGACATGCCTGCGCTGCTTCGCTGCTTTCTTTATGACCTCAACAGCGTGGTCTTGACCGATCACCTGATCAATCAGCATCTTGGGCACATCAACTTCCTCTGTCGTCTCAACATCTATGCCTGCAAGGAGATCATCATCCTCTATGCTTTCATCCCCCACAGCTCCGTTTTTGTGCATTTGCTATATTTTATAAGAGGCACTTGTTTCTATTATCTTTTACTCAAATCCTCTCTCACCCGATCCTCTCTCACTCCTCCTCCATCACATTTCCATCACACTGATGAGTGAACCATCATGATGTGTAAAAATGTGCAAAAACAGACGGAGAATAATTATGAATGGCAGAGATCATTAATAATAAGATCAAAAGAGAAAAATGATCAAATCTCAGAATGTGTGCTGATACACTGTATCTGATAATGAAGCCAATTGAGATTTATCCGCAGTGCGATGAATTGTTTGTCGGATTTAATATTCTCAAACGCCACATGAAGAGGTCTCTCTTATTATATTTATAATTTAAAAATAGCAAGGTAGCAAGAATGAAAGGCAAGTTCCAGCTCGCATGCACTTCGCATGCTGTGAGCCATGAACAGGCAAGCTGTGAGCCATGAACAGGCAATGCTGCATGCCCACGCACAGCGGGTTTGAAGCCGTCAAATCATTCCAATGCGGAGATATAATTGTTTTTGTAATTCAAATGCGTTTAAGATACGGCATGATCCCATTGTTTTCACTGTTAAGCGTGGCTGTCTGTTGCTCGAAATGATGATGAATGGCTTTGATGATGAATGGCTTCCCACCGCATCAGTTACCGCTTATTTTTCAGTTTTATTTAAAGCATCTGATAACGATTTTATGTGATGCGGGCTAAGGAATATGTTGGAGAAGCGATGAGTGTGGCGCGACGAGCGCGGAAGGTGAGAGGAGATGGCAGTTACGAGGACGGGAAAGATAGTGGTTCCTGGAGATTTTCTCGGCACTACGGAAGAATTTACGCCGGGCAGAGGCGTATATGACGACAAAGGCAACATATATGCATCGCTCACAGGGAGGGTGCGTGTCAGCAGGCAGCGTGAGATAGAGGTTGTGCCTGTTGTTGATACGCCGCCTATACCGGAGCGGGGAGATGTTGTGGTGGGCAGGGTTGAAGACATAAAGGAGTCGCTTGTCATCATGAACATCGCATATATTGTGGGTCATGAGGACAGAAATCTTGCAGTATCGCTTCCAGGTGTGATACACATATCAAACATAAAGCGTGGGTTCGTGAAGGATTTGAAGCAGGAGTTCGGAATATTGGATATTGTGAAGGCACGTGTCATAGATGCGAAGGCGCTGCGATTGAGCACAGCTGAACCGAAACTCGGTGTGATAAAAGCGGTGTGCTCTTCATGCAGAGGGGTATTGAGAAGAAAGGGAAATGTGCTTGTCTGCGATGAGTGTGGTAGAATAGAGCTCAGAAAATTGTCTGAGGATTATTATCCTGTTTGAGGTTTGAATGAAGTATGAACAAATGAAAAATAATGCGCCGGGTTCGCAGAGAGAGAAGGATGAGGTGAGCGGAGAGAGGAGGATGAGGTGAGAGGAAGGATGCATCTTAAGGTGTTGGAGCGCGGGAAAGGGATGATAAAGCTCGAGATAAAAGGGGAGACGCACACATTTTTGGTGCCGTTAGTTGCGAAGCTTCTTGAGGATGAGCGTGTTGAGATGGCGACATACAACATGAAACATCCGATATTGAGCGATCCCGTGCTTTTTGTGAAGTTGAGAGATGATGAAACTGATGTGATTGATGTGCTGATTTCCGCAGCATCTGCTTTGAAGTCGGATTTTGAGGAATTTGAGAGCAGATATCGTGCGGCAATGGTCTAGCGGTATGACGCGGGCCCCCCAAGCCCGCAGCCCGGGTTCGAATCCCGGTTGCCGCATTATGGATCCACTGAGGAAGAGGGAGTTCAAGCGACTGCTTGACGAACTGCGAAAGAAAAGTGGCAGGGGAACGGAGCTGATATCAGTGTATATACCGCCAGACAGAGACATTTCAGATGTTATGGCGCATCTTAGAGCTGAGCAGGGGCAGGCAATGAACATAAAGAGCAAGTCAACACGCAAAAATGTGCATTCAGCACTTGAGTCAATACTGTCAAAGCTGCGATATATTCACATAGGGGAAAAAGGCGTCGTCATATTCTGTGGAGCAGTGGCGAAAGGAGGCGACAAGACGGAAATAGAGACATACATCGTTGAGCCGCCTGAGAAAATACCATCCTACATATATCACTGCGACTCATCGTTCCTTCTCAGCCCGCTTGAGGACATGATTGAGGAGAAAGAGACATTTGGACTGATCGTGCTTGACAAGAGAGAGGCGACCATAGGCATACTCAGAGGAAAGAGGATAGAGCCACAGAGGCACATAACTTCATCTGTCCCCGGCAAACACAAGAAAGGGGGGCAGTCAGCACCACGATTTCAGAGGCTGCGAGAAATAGCGATTGATGAGTTCTATCAGCGCATCGGAAAGCATGCAACGGAAATACTTCTTCCGGTGAAGGACCTCAAAGGCATTCTGATAGGAGGGCCCAGCCCGACCAAGGAGGAATTTCTGAGCGGAGATTATCTTCATTATGAGCTTCGTCGCAGGATAATAGGGGTTTTTGATGTTGCTTACACAGATGAATCCGGTCTTTATGAGCTTGTTGACAAGGCTGAAGATGTGCTTGAGGGTCTTGATCTGATAAAGGAGAAAAGGATTATGGAGAGATTCATGAAGCTGCTTGTAAATGATCCTGATCTTGTTTCGTATGGTGAGGAAGAGGTGAAGAAGAAGCTGAGTGAGGGTGCTGTTGATGTGTTGCTGCTCTCTGAAAATCTGCCTGCTGATAGGATAAACATGCTTGCCGAGCTCGCAGCTGAGAAGGGAACTGAGGTCATACTCATCTCTTCGGATTTTGAGGAGGGTGCTCAGCTTGAGCGTGCTTTCAGAGGCATTGCAGCTATCCTCAGGTATAAGTGAAAAAAAGTGAAAGAAAAGTGAAAGAGAAGGAATGGAAAGTGTGAGAAAGGTCTCAGTGAACGGCGTGGAGATCATATTAGTGGGCACAGGACACATACTTGAGAAAAGCGTCAGGGAAGTGGAGGAAGTAATTGAGCGTGAAAATCCGGATATAATCGCAGTTGAGCTGTGTGAGCACAGATACAGAGCGCTGAAAGGCGAAATTTATGAGGACTTCTCCGTAAAAGATGCGCTGAGCGGCGGAAATCCATTCCTGCTGCTCACACAGTGGCTGCTCGCTTACATACAGCGGAGAATGGGCAGTGAACTCGGTGTGGAGCCCGGCGCTGATATGATGGCTGCGATAGAAAAGGCAGAAAAAAAGGGAATTCCTTTCGCACTTGTTGATCGTCCAATACAGATAACAATGCAAAGATTCTGGAATAAGATGCGTTTCTTTGAGAAGGTGAAAATGCTTTTTTCTCTTATATCAGCAATATTCAGCATGCGAAAACTGAAAAATGATGAAGATCATAAAGACAGCAGCAGAATGCTGACAGATGGCTCGCTTGATAAGCTGACCGATGAGGATGTCGTCACGCAACTGCTTATGGAGTTCAGGAAATTCTCTCCGGGTGCCGCAGCAGCACTGCTTGACGAGCGTGATGCGTATATCGCAGCAAAACTCATATCACTCGCAAAATCATTAAAAAGCATAGCACCAACAGCACACCGGACATCATCGCCCACATCCCTCACCGATGAGCGCAGCTCGGGAAAGATCGTTGCAGTAGTCGGTGCAGGTCACAGAGAAGGTATTCTGAAATATCTGAGGAATCCTCATACACTGCCAGATATATCCGAGCTCTGCAGGCTTCCGGCAAAAAAAATGTTCTCGCTGAACTTTCTTCTCGGTGCAGGGCTGATTTCAGTTGCTCTGCTGCTTGTCATAGGCTGCATTTTTTCAGGAGTGCCCGTTCACACATTCCTCACCGCTCTTTTCTGGTGGTTTTTGATAAACGGCTCTCTTTCATGCGCTGGCGTGATGATAGCAAGGGGACATCCTCTTTCGGGAGTTGTAGCGTTCGCTGTCGCATGGCTGACCTCCCTCAATCCTCTGATAGCGGCTGGATGGTTCGCAGGCATAGAGGAGGCGAAAATCAGAAAACCAAGCGCTGAAGATTTAAAAAAAATGTTTAAAGCTGAAAAATTCAGCGATTTGATGAACAATAAAATGTTCAGAGTGATTCTTGTAGCTGCACTCGCGAATATAGGCAGCATGATAGGCAGCTTTATAGGTTTTTTCGTCGTTTTAAATGTGCTTAATGTGGATATACATCATGTGTTCAGTCAGATATTTGATACAATATTGCATTTTATTTGAATGATGTGATTCTGCCTGAGCACATGCTTGAGCCAGACACTCGTCGGCAAGAGCGCGGCAGGAAAAGGAATACGGAATTTTGCGAATTTGTTTTATTATTTTTTGTTTTTATAATTTTTTGCATTGTTATTTAATAATTTCAATCGTTATTCCAATTCAACTTAAAAATACGATTGATATAACGGCATAAGAAAATACTTAAAGTATGGTGAGTGGCAGCGCAGGGTCAAAGAGACTGATGTTGCTCAGGATACTGCTTGCACTTCCTCTGATTTTGGGAGGTCTTATACTCGGTGCGATTGCGGATGCGAGAATACCGATGCTCGTGCTCTCGCTCATCTTTGCGCTGTTGTTATCTGTGATCCTTCACTTTTTCAGCGACAGGATACTGCTGCGGTGGTATCGTGCGAAGGAGTTGAATGATGAGCATTTGAAGAGGATAGTCAGCGAGCTGGCGATGAAAGCAGGAATAAAAACGCCGAAATTGTATGTAATCGCTGAATCCACTTCAGCGCATGAAAAATCGTCATCACGATCCTCAAATAGGGGTGCTCGCGACAGTTGCGGCGGAGGTGCTGGCGCAGGTCGCAGTGATTGCTGCGAAAAATGCTGTGTGGATTGCGGATGTGCGGCGATACCGAATGTGTTCTCAGCGGGAAGGGATGCGGAGCATGCATCAATTGTGATGACGCCTGCATTGCTTGAGCTGCTTGATGAAAACGAGTTGAAAGCGGTCATAGCGCATGAGCTCGCGCATATACGCAGGAGCAGGGAACTTCTCATAAGCACGATGATTGCGGTTTCTGCGGGCATGCTGACAGCGCTTGCGACTCTGGCATTCTGGATTTCAATTTTTACAGGCACAGGATGCGAGGATGACCCCGCGCCGAATGCGATTCGGCTCTTCGTGCTTTCGCTTGTTTCAATTCCAGCATCAGTCCTGATTCATCTCTTCGTGCCGGCGATGCGGGAGTATCTGGCGGATGTGGAGGGCGTGCACATGCTCGGCGGCGATGCTCGCGATCTCATAAGCGCGATGGAAAAGATTGAGCATGCAATAACATCATCCGTACCACAGACAGCGGAGAAAGTCGTTGAAATAATCAATCCAGCGCATGCTCATATGTTCTTCATAAATCCCCTGAGAACGGAGACAGTCATCCTGCTGGACTGGCATCTGCCATCCTACTACACGATTTTCAACACGCATCCTCCCACATACGCACGAAGATCGCTGTTATCTCAAGAAAAAGAAGTGAAAACAAAAGAAGTAAAAACAGGCAGGAGCGCAGATGAGGAGGAAGCGGTTGCACTTTCAGGCGAAAACAGTAAAAACATGAGGCGAAGAAAGGAGAGAGGTGGTTTGAGAATCGCGAAACATTTCTTTTACAGCTTCATATCTTATATGCTGGTGCTTTTCATGTTGATCGTGATGGACACCTTCAACAGGAAGGATTTTGATTTCAAGAGGAGTGCGGCGATATTCATCGCATACATGTTCGCACTTGTCACATTCTACATTTTTGCGGTGCTTGTTCTCAGGAGGAATGCGCGTAATGCGGATGCAAATCCCCCTCCGCTGCGGCCCGCTCACCTAATCATGCCTGACAGCAGAAGCTGACATCTTCTCAAGCACATGCAGAAGCGCAGCGACAACCACAACAAATATTATCCAGCCCAGATGGACATGCACCATATACATGAGATCCTTCCCAAAATAATATCCGACGACATACAGCGTGGTCACGCGGGTCAGATTTGCTGTGTATGCAATGGCAATTGATGCGGGCAGAAGTGTGAAAAAACGCTTCTTTTCTATGTTCTCAATGTGCTTGTAAGCGACAATAATGCCTATCAGGAGAAACATTGAATATAACCCCGAGCAGGGACCGCCTATGATGACATTCATATCCTCAACAACCCCCTTTATACGAACTGTTTCAATGCCTATCACCTCAATCGGCAGTCCAAGCGCATTTATAATTATGATTGAAGGCATCATCACGAAATAATGATCGAACTTATGTGTGAAATCAATTTCAAGATAATTGAACAGACTGAAGAATATCAGGAACAGCACGATAAATGTCGCCGACATGTATGTGCCGAACTTGCCAATTCTGCTTATCTCATTTTTATCAACAGCGGATGCGATGAGCGATGCGCCGAGAAGGAAAGTCATTATGTCAAGCGTGCCGAGCTCCCAGCTCACTGTGATATTGTATAAGATGTCGCATGCAATGATTACTGCACCGATGAATATTCTGAATTTTGAATGCTTTATCGCATATGATTCTCCTATTTTCACGCGTGAAATCAGAAGAACAGCTATCGCAAACAGAATTATGCCCACCAAAACAGAGCCTTCGCTCATCTCGATCGTCGCACCGAGAAACAGCGCAAATATAAGAAGAAACACAATGATGTTGCGATACTCCAGCAGCATATATTTTCATATGAAAAACCTATTTTTTAGGGTTTCGGAATTTTGACATATGTCAATTGCACATAAAAGTATTTAAATGGAGAGCGCCCACCATTATATGATGCTCAGATACGAGCATTTGCTCTCTGTGTTCCGAAAGGGACTCAGGAACAGGAACTGGCGCAGGTTGAGCAGGATTGAGCGTGCCATGTTCATCGCAGCGCTTTCATATGCGAGAATAAGGCGGATAATAGTGAGCCCTGTGATTGTTGAGAATCTGTATGATATGATGAGAAAGCTGACGGAGACTCCCGGACTTAGAGCATTCAGAAGAGGATTTGAAAGAGCAATTGATATGTTTGAAAAATGTCGTTTATGGACAGACTCCCTCAAAAAATGGCTTAAAGACCCTGACTTCATAATGTGGCTTGGAACTCAATGACAGAAATTCACCTCTCGGAGCGGCTCAGAGTGCCCTGAAAGAGATGAGCAAAAAATGTATTTTCTCATGACAGTAGACGTTGAGAGTTTTTCAATTTCTCTCAACAGAGAAGATCCTGCTGTTGTGGGAGAGGTTCATGAGGAGGGGCTACCTCGTCTGCTCAATCTGCTGGCGAAACATGACATTTGTGGCACTTTTTACAAAAATGTCGCTAAGAAAGCTTATGAATTTATTCATGAATTAGGGGAGGGGGCGGGTTATTATCTCGATAAGTTTAAATATATCAACTGCTAAATTGTTTGTAGATGGGTAACTATAAACATTCAACAAGGTGTATCCAATACAATACCATTTATGGTGTCCCAAGCGTAGAAAGCCTGTTTTAGCTGGCAAAATCAGGGAGAGATTGGAACAAATTATCTACGAGGTTGCAGATGAATTGGGGATCAAGGTTCTCAAGCTTGCAATAAACCCGGACCATCTCCACCTGTTCGTTTCAGCCCATCCAGCAATTCCCGTCCATAAGATTGTGAAGATTCTTAAGACGGGAGTTTCCTGAACTGCTTAAGCTTCCGTCGCTGTGGACTCACTCATACTTCGTAGCAACAATAGGTTTCAAAAGAGGCGATTGAGAAGGAGGCACAGAAAGATGATGTTAGTTAGAAAAGTTATCAAAGCTAAGATACTTGATGAAACGAATAAAGGTAAGCTTGAAGCTTTGGAGAGAGAATACGCTAACTTTCAGAAGGCTTTAAGAGGAGAGGATGCTGAGCTTTATTCTGCTACAAAACAGCAAGCTGAAAGGCTACTAAGAAAAATCAGGAAACAAAACGGTGGAAAGATTAAGCAGAAGGAATATCCTCTCATTTTGAGAAACGATGTGTATAGGATTTACGATATCAAAGTGACAGACAACAAGCTATCAAAATACTGGATTGGGATTCCTGTTCACGGAATTAGAGGTGGAATAAAACTACCTATTAAACCACACTGCGAAATAGATATGAGTTGGAGATTTAAAGAAGCTAAGGTTTTCAGAAAGAAGGATGGTTGGTTTGTTCATATAGCAGTTGAGAAGGAAGTTGAAATCAAGCAAGAATACAACAACATTTTAGCCATTGATTTGGGGATAAGAAGAATTGCTACCATTGTTTCCACTGCTAATTCAAAACCAAAACTCTATGGAAAAGGACTTAGAAAGGTTAGAGGACATTATTTCTACCTTAGAAGGAAATTAGGAAAACTAAAGAAGTTTAAGGCTATAAAAAAGATTGGTAACAAAGAGAAAAGAGTAGTTGATGATTTGCTACACAAGATTTCAAGGGAGATAGTTAACAGAGCCAAGGAAGAGAATGCTGTGATAGTATTGGGCGATTTGAAAGGAATAAGAAAGCAAGATAAGGGGAGAAAATTTAACAGAAAGCTAAACTCATTTCCTTATTATCGACTATCCAAATTCATCGAATACAAAGCAACTTGGGAAGGAATCGCGGTAATCAAGGTTAATGAAGCAAATACCTCCAAGCTATGCTCCCGTTGTGGAGCTCAAGGTTTGAGACGCAACGGGAGATTTATTTGTCCTAATTGCGGAATTGAACTGAATGCAGACTATAATGGAGCTTTAAACATTTTAAAACGAGCCCTTGGGTATATCTCAAGGGTAGGGGCTGCCTTGACACAGCCCGGAGGGGATAGGATGAAGCTTAAGCTTACAAATCCCCAATCTCCACGACTCCCGACTTAAGTCGTGGAGAGTGTCAAAGGGATGTTTGCCGAAGCGTCTCCAGAATCTGTTGAGCTTGTGAGGGGGCACGGGCATGAGATGGGTTGCCATGGATATGACCACTCACCGCAGAGAGCGTTTGATTCCTTGAGATATGAGGAGCAGCTGAAAGAGCTGAAGCGAGCGAAGAAGGTCATAGAAGATGTTGCGGGAAGAACTGAATCTTTCAGGGCGCCTATGTTGAGGATAAATGAGGATACTGTGCGCGCATTGGAGAAGACAGGTTTCAAGACAGACAGCTCAGTGGCATCACAGCGTTTTGACGGCCCTTTCACATTCGGCTCTGAAAGGAAATTGAAGTGGCTGCTCGCTCCGAGAAGACCTTACATGATCTCCTACGATTCTGTGGTGAAAGAGGGTAATTCAGACATATTGGAGATTCCAATATCCGCCCTTTTCATTCCTTTCATAGGGACAACGATGAGAATAAGTCCCTCAGTGACAAAAATGCTGCGGAAATTTCTGTTCTGCTAAAATTTCTGTTTATCCTTCACACAGCACAGAGACGACAACGGCGGATAATTGAATGGTGAATGGGGAGATAGAAATAGAGGTTTGTTGTAAAGATGCGCGATTTTACACTGGCGAAATATAGAGAATTATGCGAAGCCGTTTTGAAAGGATACGAGCCTATGACCGTGAAATCATATTTGATGCAGAATCCATCGGGAAGTGTAGTTATAATGAGACATGATGTGGATAGAAAACCGGAAAGTGCATTGAGAATGGCGGAATTGGAGAAGGAGATGGGTATAAAATCAACTTATTACTTCAGGATGAAGAAGGGGGTCTTCAGAAAGGATATAATAAAAAAAATAGCAAGCATGGGGCATGAAATAGGGTACCATTACGAGGTGCTGGATAAGGCGAAAGGGAATTTTGAGAAGGCGATAAGGATATTTGAAGAGGAATTGAAAGCGTTCAGGAAGATTTATGATGTTAAAACAATATGCATGCATGGCAATCCTCTGAGCAAATGGATAAACAGGGATTTGTGGAGCGTATATGATTTCAGGAATTTTGATATTATCGGCGAACCTTACATCTCAATAGATTATAAGAAGGTGTTATATTTGACGGATACAGGAAGGAATTGGAGCACAAAATTCAGTGTGAAGGATATTGTGAATGTAAGGAGTGTTTTATATGATATAAAAAGCACAGATGATGTAATACAAGTATTAAATGATAGAAGAATTGAACAAATATGTATATCTGTGCATCCAAACAGGTGGAGCAGAAACTTCGGTGAATGGCTGAAAGAATTTGTGTGGCAGAATATAAAAAACGTAGGGAAGACTGGAGTCAGACTATATGACAGAAGTTTCCGTTAAAACAGCGAGCTCGCTTGACACAAAGAAGTGGAGCGATTTTGTGTATAATCATCCACACGGAAATATTTTCCAAACACCGGAGATGGCTGAAGTTTATAAAAGAACCAAAAATTACGAACCGATATCACTTGCAGTTGTTGACGACACAGATGAGATACAGGCTGTTATGTTAGCAGTTGTTGTGAGGGAGATGAAAGGTATATTAGGGTCATTTACAGCTCGGTCAATTGTTCAAGGTGGTCCGCTGTTTTCAGAGGGTGATCTGGGCTTTAAAGCTACTTTGCATTTACTTCAAAAATATGAAGAAATTGCAAGAAAAAAGGCGATTTATAGTGAAATAAGAATGTTACATAAGGTACCAATTTTAGATGGTATTCTTAAGAACAGTGGATTTGTCTTTGAAGATCATTTTAATGCTTTAATTGATATAAGTAAGCCAAAAGAGGAATTATGGGAGCAATTGAAGAAAGATAGAAAAAGAGGAATTAAAAAAGCGAGAAAAGCAGGGATTATAATCGAAGAGTGCAATAAAAAAGAGGAAATAAAAATCTTTTATGATTTGGTTAAGGAGACGTATAAAAGAGCAGGAATCCCTCTTGCCGATATTTCTCTATTTGAATCAGTCTTTGATGTATTAGTATCAAGTAATAAAGCTATATTTCTTTTTGCAAAATATAACAATAAGTTCATTGCGACCCAAGTAGCTCTTATTTATAAGGATACAATATATGCCTGGTATACAGGAGCAATTAAAGAATATCTATCATATCATCCGGGAGATTTGCTAATCTGGCATTTACTAGAGTGGGGTTCTGAAAATGGATACAAAACCTTTGATTTTGGCGGGGGGGGATCTCCAACTAAAAACGTGAATATCAGGAATTACAAGGCGCGTTTTGGTTGTGAGTTCTATAATTACGGAAGATATAAAAAAGTTCATTCTCAAATTAAAATGAAGATTGCAGAAAAAGGATTTAAACTTTACAGAAAATATTTATCAAGCGCTGAATATAGTAAAAAATGAAAACAGTAGTTATAGGCTTAGATGGTGCAAACTGGAGCTTGATTGAACCTTGGATTGAAAATGGTGATTTGCCAAACCTGAAATATCTAAGAGAAAACGGAGTTTGGGGGATATCAACTTCTCAACTTCCAGCAGTTACATGCCCAAACTGGAAATGTTATTCTACCGGTAAAAACCCTGCAAAACTTGGCGTCTTCTGGTGGCAGAGAGTAGATCGGAAAAAGAAAAAGCTTGTTGGATATAACTCGCTCTCATTTGATAGTCTTGAAATATTTGACTATATTAGTAGAGCAGGATTTAGGGTTGGTGTGATTAATATGCCAACAACATATCCTCCAAAAAAATTAAATGGTTTTATGATTTCTGGGGCTCCGGATTCAGCATATACTAGATACACTTATCCAGAAACTCTTGAAGAAAAGTTAAAAGAAAAATACAATTATAGAGTTTACCCCAAAATACATGTTTCAACTCAAGAAGATATCAGAGAATATATTGATGATATACTTTCTATTATAGACTCAAGATTTGATGTTGGAGAAGATATGCTGACTGAGGTTGATTTCTTGCAAGTTTCTATATTTTACATTAATGTTCTTCATCATTTCCTATTTGATGATGTTCTTGTAAAGAGAGCATGGAAACTAATTGACAGTAGAATTGGTGAATTTATAAGCAATGAAGAAGTTGGAAATATATTCCTTATGTCAGACCATGGTACAAATGAAATATATGATGCCTTCTATGTTAACACATGGCTAGAGAGGGAGGGATATCTGAAAACCAAAAAATCACTTTTAAAGAATTTGCAAAAAATCGGAATTACAAAACAGAATTTAGTTAAAATTGCTAATAAAATGGGAATTACGCATTTGATTAGAAGAACCTTTCCAGAGAGGATAATCAGATCTATCCCCTCCGAAGATGGAACGATAGCGGGTACAAGAATTCTCGATGCACATATTGACTGGGAAAAATCTAAGGCGATAGCTGTAGGGCAAGGTTTGATCTATCTTATGGTTGATGATAAAAGCGAGTATGAGCGAATAAGAGAGGATATAATTAAAAAATTGACAAATTTAACAACTCCAAATGGATATAAAGTCGCAAGAAAGGTTTACAGGAAAGAGGAGTTATATAAGGGCAGGTATTTAGATATTGCTCCAGATATAATCTACGAGGAGGGAGTTCATGTTTATACGAGCTCAGGGATAGGTAACGAGAATGTCTTTGGTTTACCTAAAAAATGGAGAGCTGAAAACAGCACTGAAGGTATTTTCTTAGCTTATGGAAATGGTATAAAAAGAGGAGAAGTGCTGACAGGAGTTAGTATATTAGATATTGCCCCTACAATTCTCTATGTCATGGGTATTCCCATACCAAACGACATTGATGGTAGAGTTTTAAAAGAAATATTTGAAGAGGGTAGCGAATTATCGAAAGGTGAAGTGCGGTATACTGAAATAAATAGAGAAAAAGAACTCCTCAATAGAAAGATAAGAAAAATGAAAAAATTAAAAAAATTGTAGGTGAGTTGTATTAAGCCAACTCCGGGTTTAATACCTAGATTTAATTTGGATTTAAAATTTTCGGATTTGACTCACGGTGTAAATTCATTAGTCAAAGGTATCAAATCTGATTTAAGTTTCGTTAAATCGATTTTTGGTGAGACTATTTTCTTCACAAACAGTGGAAGAGTTTCACTTTATATCCTGTTAAAATCTTTAAGGCTTCCTAAAGGAGCAAAGGTAGGGGTTCCTTTATATTCATGCACAGTAGTCTTTGATGCAATTTTAAAGGCTGGACTGAAACCTTGTTTTATTGATATTGATATCGATAACTACACGCTTGATCCAAAAGATTTGGAGGAAAAGATTTCCGATCTGGATGTAATTATAGTTATTCATACTTTTGGACGACCTGCTGATATGGATTTAATTAAAAATGTAGCTGATGGATTGTACATCATCGAAGACTGCGCGCACTCGTTATTCAGTAAGTATAAGGGAGAGATTACTGGAAAGCTTGGCGATGCGTCCTTTTTTAGCTTTGCTAAATATATTTCTGCCGGTGAGGGGGGAATGATAGTGATAAATAATGGAGGGGGGGAGGAGGTTGAGAAGGAGATAACATCATTAAAGTCGAAATTCTATCTGAATGAACTTAAAGATGCCCTATTTGGATATATTAAATCCTGTCTCTACCATAGACCTTGGTTCGGTCTTTTTGCATATTCTCTTGGATCTAACCTAGAATCTAGAGTTGACATAATGAATAAAAGAACTTTTAAAATTTCAAAAATAAACAGAATCTCACTGTATATCTTTCTAAGAAAGATCAAAATATTTAAAGAACTTGTTGAAAGACAGAGGATGAATTCATTTCTATTGACCCAAGAGCTGAAGGATACCCATCTGATATTGCCACATGAAAAAGAAGAAACTTACTGGAACTATTATCTGTTCCCAGTGAGATTTGATAATAAAAATGAGAGAGATCGTGTTTGGAAATCCTTAAGAAAAATGAATGTAGATACTGCCAGGTTATACAGCATGACACCTGCTTTTGCAAGAAAATTTTACGGATACAGTGGTGGCTGCCAGAACTCTGAAAATCTTTCAGATACGGTATTGATAATTCCTAATTATTATTCTCTTTCCAAGGATGATTTGATGACGATTGCTAAATCAGTTAGAAAAGTATGCAGCTAACATGAGAATTCTTGTAGGAATTGAACACCCAAAAAGGGTTCATGTTTGGAAAAATCCTATAAAAAAATTAATAGAACGTGGCCATGAGGTTAAAATAGCAGCTAGAGATAAAGATATAACATTAAAATTATTAAATTTACTTGGTTTTAATTATGAAATTTATGGCAAAAATTATATTAGGCTATTTGGAAAGGCATATGGACTAATTGAAAGTAACCTAAAACTGTTAAAGATAGCGAGAGACTTTGACCCAGACTTATTTGTCGGCAAAGGAAGTGCTTATATGGGACAAGTTAGTAGGATGTTAAGTAAACCATATATTTGTTTTTCAGATACTGAACATGCAAAACTTGCAAATTTACTTACGTATCCTTTTGCTGATGTTATTTGTACACCTTCATGTTTTAAAAAAAGAATAAATCCATCAAAACATATTACCTACAATGGCTATGAAGAGCTCGCATACCTACATCCAAAATATTTCAAACCAGACCCAAGCGTTCTGAATGATTTAGGATTAAGTAAGAATGATAAATTCATAATTATGCGGCTAATCTCATGGGGAGCGGCTCATGATATTCGCTCCAGAGGATTTTCAAAGGATTTCTTAGAAAAAGCAATAAAATCTCTTGAAAAATATGGACATGTTTTCATAACATCAGAACGAAAACTCAACAAGAACCTTGAGAAATATAAAATACCGATTGCGCCAGAGAAATTGCATTCTGCACTTTATTATGCAAGTCTCTATTTTGGTGAGGGCGGCACGACAGCAACAGAATCTGCCTTATTAGGAACGCCATCTGTGCATGTGGAGGGAATTTTGACGCGATCTGGCGAGTTAAAAGATGTTATTCAAGCGCAAAATATCGGTGTCCGAGACGAGCTTGTAAACAAATATAGGTTATCCTATACATTTGCCGATCAATATCTGGCGTTAAATAAAGCTCTGGAGATATTAGATGATAATAATGCAAAAAGAAAACAAAAAGAGAAATTGAAGAAAGTATTGGAAGAGAAAATTGATGTTACAGCATTTATGACGGATTTCATTGAGCGATATCCTGAAAGTTTTTATGATTATATGAGCAAGAGAGAAATAGAAAAGGAATTCAAGGAGAATAGTAAAATATGAGATAAAACAGGAACTATATGTTCGATAGAATACTAGTTTTAAGTCCGCACACAGATGACGGGGAATTAGGCTGTGGAGGTTCGATTGCTAAATTTGTAGAGGAGGGGATGGAACTCTATTATGTTGCATTTTCGGATATTGGGAAGGAAGTTCTCAGAAGAGAAGTTAAAGAATCAACAAGAATCTTGCGTTTGAATCAAAAAAATGTTTATATTTTCGATTTTAAAGTTAGACATTTCCCAAAATATCGGCAAGAAATACTTGATACATTAATAGAGTTGAGAGAAGAGATTAAGCCGACTGTTGTTTTCACACCTTCTCTTAAGGATGTGCATCAAGATCATCAAGTTGTAACCTCAGAAGCTCTTAGAGCATTTAAAAAAACAGCATTGACTATTTTAGGATATGAGGAACCTTGGAATTGTTTTACATTTAGTGCAACTGTATTTATTGTTCTAGAAGAGAAACATGTAAGAAGGAAAATAGAAGCTCTTAAAAAATATGAATCTCAGATGGATAGGGATTACATGAATGAAGAATTTATTATGGGGCTAGCAAGAACACGAGGCACACAAATTGGTGAAAAGTATGCGGAAGCTTTTGAAATAATGAGATGGGTAATTAAATAAGAAGAATGAAAAATGACAAAAATCAGGGTAGTATTAACCGCAGTAGGTGCACCAGGGGCGCCTACTATCATTAAAGCCCTGAGAGAAGACGAAAATATAGAAATAATAGGAACAGATATTAGGGATGAAATACTCGGGAAATACTTAGTGAATAAATTTTATCGTGTGCATAGGGGTACCACACTAAATTTTATAGAGGATATAGAGAGAATTGTAATTAAAAACAAAGTGGATGTAATAATTCCCCTTGCAACTCTTGAGCTGAATAATCTTGCAAAACATAAAAGCCATTTTGAAGAAAAGTTGAACTGTAAAATATGTGTTTCTGACTATGAAACCCTTGAAGTTGCAAATAACAAAATAAGATTATATGAAATGTTTGATGGTGAAAATTTTATTCCAAGATTTATAGTGCCCAGAAACATGAGAGAATTTGAAGAGGCAGTTTACGAGTTGGGATATCCTAAAAAATATGTTTGTGTGAAAATACCCGTTGGACACGGGAGTAGAGGTTTTCGGATAATAAGTTCTGATACAAATGAATGGGATTTATTCCAAAAGGAAAAGCCTAGCAATGTGTTTATTGATCTTGAAAGGATGAAAAAAATTTTAAGGCAATCGGATAGTTTCCCAGAAATTCTTGTCAGTGAATATTTACCCGGGGAAGAATGGGGCGCAGATACGCTGATAGATCCGACCACGCATCGATTGATCTCGGTAGTAATAAGGAAAAATACAAGCCTTAATTTGAGCATTCCTGTTGCATGTACAATAAGAAATAACGAAGAGATTAAAAAAATAGTGAATTTTATTGTTAAAAAACTAAAATTGGCATACGCCGTGAATTTTGACTTTAAATATGACGAAAATGGTAAAGCAAAATTATTAGAGATAAATCCAAGATTGAGTGCTTCATGCATATTAGCTGTTAAAGCAGGCGTGAACTTGCCACTATTGATAGTATATATGGCATTAGGTAAAAAAGTAGAAATAAAAAATATAAGAGAGGGAATAACAGCCTATTTTTATAGAGATGTTTTATTTATAGAATAAGTTAACATAGTGAAATGTCAAGAGCGATCTCATTTCATTATTACACCAAGGATCCATACAGAATATATGGAATCCATCATTTTATTCAAAAATATGGAATTCCTTTTATCCTTGGAAAAGAATCCACAATAAATATTGTATATGGTTATGGCTCAATAAAAAAGAGTGGATTTAATATACAAATATTAGAAAATGAAATGCAAAATGATATCTCTGGGTATTTGAAGAGAGCAGATGAAAAAGTTCCTATATTTGAGGAGCCTATTAAACATAGTAAGGGGAAGAAACTTGGAATATATATTGATAATCGGGGTAATGAATATTCATGTATCACGATGGAGGATAATAGTATAACTAGAGGCTTTGATATTTTCAACGAGGTGGGACATATATTATCCGGGTATTTAGAAAACTTCTGGAAATTGAAGGAAGAAGTATATAGAAGAATTATGAAAATTCCTGTGGTAGATTATTACGAGAAAACGCTCTTTGATTGCATTCTACTCGCTTCTTATAAG